>JAGQVR010000429.1 GCA_020437875.1 Flavobacteriales bacterium | reverse complement strand
ACGGGAACTTCTGTAGGGTGGTGATCACGATGGAAGTGCCGTCCACAAGCGCTTCCGCCAGTTGTTGGCTGCTCTCATCCACCGCCTTCACGACGCCTTGGGCGTGTTCGATCTGGTAGATGGCGTCCTGCAACTGCTGGTCGAGCACGCGGCGATCCGTGATCACCACCACGCAATCGTAGGTCTTCTCGTTGCGCTCGTTGTGCAGGCTGGCCAGCCGGTGCGCAAGCCAACTGATGCTGTTGGTCTTGCCGCTGCCCGCGCTGTGTTGGATCAGGTAGTTGCTACCGGGGCCCTCGTTCCGGGCCGTGGCCAGCAGCTTCCGCACGGCGTCCAACTGGTGATAGCGCGGGAAGATGGTAGTCTCCTTCTTCACCATCCGGCTCTTGCCACCGGCTTCGTTCACCTGCTCCTCCCGGTGCTCCGTGAAGATGAAGTGACCGAGGATCTCCAAGAAGCTGTCGCGCTGGAGCACCTCTTCCCAGAAGTAGCCGGTGCGATAGCCGCTCTCGTGCTGTGGGTTCCCGGCGCCGCAGCGCACCTCACCGGGATGGCTGCCCCGGTTGAAGGGCAGGAACAGCGTCTTCTCGCGGTCCAAACGCGTAGCCATGCGAACCTCCTCCACATCCGCAGCGAAATGGACCAAGGCCCGCTTCTGGTAGCTGAAGAGCGGTGCCCGCGGATCGCGATCGTGCTGGTACTGGTGAACCGCATGCCTCCATGTCTGGCCGCTGGCGGGGTTCTTCAATTCGCAGGTCGCCACCGGCAGACCGTTCAGGCAGAAGGTCAGGTCCATCTCGCTGGCATCGTTCGGATGGCAGAGCACCTGCCGCGACACGGTGAGCCTGTTCTCCTTGTACAGCGCCAGCACCTCGGGATTGAGCCCATGGGCGGGCCGGAAATACGCAAGACGGAACGCCTTGCCGTAGAACTTGAATCCGTGGCGAAGTACGTGGAGCGTGCCTTTCAGGTCCAGTTCCTTCAGAAGCGTATCCAGCAGCTTCTCTTTCAACTCCGCGCCGTGCAGCTTCTCCATTTGCTCCCAGAGCGCCGGTTGGGTGCGCTGGATGAAGCCGACCACCTCCTCCGGGAAGTAGGCGTTGGCGCGGTCCCACCCCGTGATCGGCAGCTTGTGCCAGCCGCTCTTATGGAAGAGCACCTCCTCCAGATAGGTCTCGAAGGCGTGCTCGCTGGTGACTTTCAGCATGGGAACTGGATGGAATGTAGGATCAATAATGATTCGACCAGATCATGATCGGGCCATGTGTTCATTTGGAACAGGCACACGGATCTTGCCCGTGACGGCTGAGGAGATCAGTGAGGAGCGGTACTCCGTCAGACTGACGATAGCTTGCTGTATGGCACGCTCTGCGGCTTCCATTCGAGAAAGCGTTTCATCCAACCAATCGGCAATCTGGTGTTGATCTTCCATGGACGGCTGCACAACGGCCAAATCGCGAACCTCCTGAAGATTCATCCCCTCCTTGGTACCACCTTGGCTCGCGGAATCGAATTGCCTTTGTGCGATGCTTGAGGACAACCAGTAGGCAACGAACCTCGAATAACAGGCGCTTTCACGAAGCCGAACCAAAGCAGTATGCTGGTTCACGTAGGCCTCTCCGAGCCCTTCAGGAACGATACCAATCGTGCCAAGAAAGGCGGTAATCGATACGAGTAAGTCGCCGGGACGAGCATTGGTCCGTAAGACCTCGGCAGATCTCGGTGGATCGACATGCTGGATGTCATCCAGACGCAGATCAATGCGGGTGCGGTCAAGGTTACCTATTCGGATGAACACAGCACCCTCATCAGAATAGTGTTCAGCCCAGCCTCTCGATCCACTCGTCACGAATTCGCTGAGGTGCTTCAGGCGCTTCATGCTCCACCCTTCTGGTAACTTCCCGATCCAATCCACCCCGCTGTCCTTGAGCTTCGCGTTGGGATCCAGACCACGTGTAACGGCGCGTGTGATGATGGCCTGCCTGCGCTCCTTCAGCAGCGCAACCAGCCTTTCCTTGCGGGCGATCAGCCCGTCGATGCGGGTGGTGCGCTCATTCAA
>JAGQVR010000042.1 GCA_020437875.1 Flavobacteriales bacterium | reverse complement strand
ATCGACCTTTCCTTGTTCGCGCTCACCTATCACGCACTGACCGAGGTGGTGGCTACGATGCTCGTCAGCCTGATCACGTTGCATGTGGTCAGTGGTCGCGCTTCGTGGCGGTCCTCTGGGTACTTCATCATCTTGGTCGGACTACTTGGGTTGCTTGGCTTGATCAAGCCATTGTTCTTCCCGCTGCTCTTGTTCCATCTCTTCATCATTGGTCCTGTGTTCTATCGAAGGACCTTTATCGGGTCAACGAGACCGACCCTCTTGTTGTTGATGGCGCTTGCACCCGTGTTGTTGCAGATGGCATTGATGTTCAGCAGGCATGCCCATGTTGGGATATCGACGATCGGTGAGACCACCTTTCGGAACTACCTGTTCGCAAGGAGCTTTGGCAAGGTGCACGGAATGGAACTGGAAGTGGCGATGGACAGTGTTGCGAGCATGGGGCCTTCGCAGGTCAAAGACGCTGCACTTCAGATGCCTGGAATGTTGGTCCGGCAATACCTCACGCACCTGGAGGACAATATCTACTATGCTGGTGGATACACCTTGGAAATGGCTCCAGGAGCGGAACGTCCGATAGGCACCTTCATCATGGACCGCATCAATAAGATGTACTGCATCCTTCATGTGCTTGCATTGATCCCCTGTTTGTATGTGGTCGTTCTAGCCTATAGAAGGCGGGCGTTCGGGGACCTGGCCACCATCCTGATACCCATGGCGGTCACCTACCTCGTACTACTCACGAGCGGAATCTCATTCTGGCAAGGGGATCGCCTCATTCTGCCGGCTATCGGTGCGTGGACCTTCCTGTATCCGGTGGTCATTCGGGATGTTTGGGCACAAAAGACATCTACTAAGAACCGGATCGTTAGCGAGTGATCGGATCCGTTTCGGCTCAATAGCGATCGACGTCGGGTCGGAGGAAGGTGCCCATCGAGGATCTGGCGCTCAAGTCGGACCCGATGTGTACGACCAAGCATCCCTGCCTCCGGAGCCTACGTCTACCTTGCGCACCCGATGAGCGGTATCCTGTTGGCAGCGGCCTATACCGCACTACTCCTGTATTGGATGCACCGCACACGCTTCTACAGTGGGGTGCCCGGGCTCCGCTTCCACTGGGTGGCCGCCTTCTTCCTATTCCGTATCGCGGCCGGGGTGGCACTCTGGGCCATCTACACCTACGTCTACCCCGATCGCGCCACGGCCGATGTCTTCAAGTACTTCGATGACAGCGCGTACATGTTCAACGCGCTGGCGGAGCGACCGGTGGATTACCTGCGCATGATCACGGGGATCGGGAATGACAACGCGCACTTCCACGAGCTGTACTACCGGCACATGAACAACTGGGTGCGGCATTACGAGAGCAACCTGTACAACGATGCGCACACGATCATCCGGTTCAACGCGCTGGTGCGGCTTGTGAGCTTCGGCGAGTTCCATGTGCACACGGTGGCTTCGGCCTTCCTCTCGCTCACCGGTCTCCTGGGCATCTACCACGCCTTCGTACGTGCCCTGCCAGGGAAGGAGAAACTGCTCGCGGCCGCGGTCTTCCTGGTGCCTTCGGTGGTGTTCTGGGCGAGCGGGGTGATCAAGGAGAGCCTGCTGTTCTTCGGGATCGGCCTGTTGGTGTACCAGGCGGACCGGATGTTACGCGATGGGGTGCGCTGGCAGGACCCTTTCCTGCTCGCGTTCAACGTGGCCATGCTCTTCTTCCTGAAGGTGTACGTTCTGCTCAGCCTGTTCCCAGCGCTGCTGCTGCTCTTCTGGGCACGCATCGGGGTGCGACCGCCACTGTGGTTGAAGGTCATACTTGTGTACGGCCCCTTCATCGCACTCGGCCTGAACCTGCAGCACCTCCTGCCGGGTTGGGACATCCTGGGCATCCTCACGATGAAGCAGCGCGACTTCGTGGGGCTCGCGATCCAGATGAACAGCGGGAGCTTCGTCATGCCCGAACTGCTGTTGCCGGATGTATGGCTCTTTGTGAAGCAGGCGCCCTATGCGCTCGGCATCGCGCTGTTCGGGCCGGTACTTCACCCCGGTGGTGGTGCACTGGGCCTGCTATCGGCAGCGGAGAACGTGGGGATCCTGCTCTTCCTGATCACGTGCTTCATGTACCGCAAGCCATGGGCGCAGGTGGACCGCGCCCTGCTCGCTGCGCTGATGGGCTATGTGATCCTGCTGGCCCTGGTGATCGGATGGACCACACCGGTGATGGGGGCGGTTGTGCGCTACCGGACCCCGCTCCTGCCCTTCCTCCTGATCGGCGGCCTGGTGCTCCTTGATCACGCACGACTGATGGCGCGATGGCCATGGGCGCGTCGTTTCTTCGCAGCATGAACCGGACCGCCACGGCTGCACTGCTCTCCCTTCTCCTCGCCTCCTGTTATCACTCCCAAGAGGCCGATCTGGTGGTGCACAACGCACGGATCCGGAGCATGGATGAAGCTGGCACGGTCCATCAGGCCATGGCCATCCGCGATGGTCGGATCGTGGAACTGGGTCCGGAGCGCCAGATCCTGAACCGCTACGCCGCCACGGAAACAGTGGATGCCGCAGGCCAGGTCGTGTTACCGGGCTTCATCGACGGGCATTGCCACTTCTTCGGATACGGACTGAACAAGCAGAAGGTGGACCTGACCGGAACCACCTGGTGGAATGAAGTGGTCGATCGGACGGTGGTCTTCGCTGAGGCGCATCCGGGGGATGGCTGGATCATCGGTCGCGGTTGGGACCAGAACGACTGGCCCATGCAGGTGTTGCCGGATAACGCGTTGCTCAATACCCGCTTCCCGGACCGACCGGTGTTGCTCCAGCGGATCGATGGTCACGCTGCCGTGGTGAACCAGGCCGCCATGGATCGGGTAGGCCTCGATCCGAAGAAGACCATTGAAGGTGGTTTGATGATGATGAAGGATGGCAAGCCGACAGGACTGCTGATGGACAACGCCGTCGCGGTGTTCCAGACCATCTTCGATGAAGCCGATGAAGCCACCAAGCGCAAGGCCTTCCTGGATGCCCAGGCGGATTGTTTCGCGGTGGGCCTGACCATGGTCTGCGACGCCGGACTCGATGTGGGCACGATCGAGCTGATCCGCACCATGCAACGGGAAGGGAGCCTGAAGATGCGTGTATACGCGATGGTGGCCGATGCACCGGAGAACCTGGCCCATTTCGAGAAGTCGGGACCGATCAATGATGAGCGCCTGACCGTGCGGAGTGTGAAGGTCTATGCCGATGGTGCGCTCGGTTCGCGCGGCGCGCTCCTGAAGCAGCCCTATTCGGATCAGCCCGATCACCACGGCCTCCAGCTGGCATCACGCGATCACTTCCTGGAGGTGGCGCGCTGGTGCAAGGCGAACGGCTTCCAGATGAACACGCATTGCATCGGCGACTCGGCCAATGCCCTGTTGCTCGGGGTATATGGCGAAGTGCTTGGTGGCACGAACGACCTGCGCTGGCGGATCGAGCATGCCCAGGTGGTGTCACCGGAGGATCGGAGCGCTTTCGCCAAGTACAGCATCATTCCGAGCGTCCAACCGACACACGCCACCAGCGATGGGCCGTGGGCCGGGAAGCGGCTCGGACCGGAACGCGAGACCCATGCCTATGCGTACGAGGACCTCCGCAAGACGATGGGCCTGCTCGCCTTGGGCACCGACTTCCCGGTGGAGGGGATCGACCCGCTGGCGACCTTTCGTGCCGCGGTGTACCGGCAGAACAAGGAGGGCGAGCCGGCGGATGGCTATCAGTCCTCGAACGCCCTCTCCGCGGAGAACGCCTTGCGTGGCATGACGATCTGGAACGCGATCAGCAGTTTCACCGAGCAGGACCTCGGCAGCCTCGAGCCCGGTAAACGCGCCGATTTCGTTCTACTGAATGTTGATCCGGAGGCGATGGGACGGTCGGGTACCCGGGTACGCGTACACTCCACCTTCCTTGGGGGCGAACGGGTCCACTGAGCTCGGCGATGGGCGGTAGGTCTCCGGCGATCAATACATCCGTTCCAGCGAATGGGTTCCGCATGGATCGAACCAATTGATCTATTCGCGGTCCAATGTTAAGTCCACGTTCATCGGACATCACCACAACAATGCGCCTATCGACGATCGCCGCCAGCGCCCTGCTGATCGGCCCCTCATTCGGACAGGACCTTCCTGCCGAGATGTACCTGGATCCGGCGAACCACCAGTTGCTCACCGGTGGCCAGCCCAGCACCGGACTGTACGCCAAGCAGACGATCCGCGCGCTCGACCTCCAGTTCTCCCAGCCGAACTACTGGACGTTGTTGACGCAGAACTACAACAGCCAGACGGACCTGTCGGCAACGCTGACGGTGGAAGGCGTGACCTATGACAGCGTGGGTGTGAGGTTCAAGGGCCAGACCAGCTACAGCATGCTTCCGCAGGGTGCGCAGAAGAAGTCCTTCAACCTGACCATGGACCATGCGATCGAGGACCAGGACCTGCTCGGTTACGAGACCCTCAACCTCAACAATGCCTTCCAGGACGCTTCATTCCTTCGTGAGGTGGTGTACCTGGACCTGATCCGTGACCACATCCCGGCGGCCAAGGCCAATTTCGTGCACCTGAACATCAATGGGGAGAGCTGGGGGATCTATCCGAACGTCCAGCAGCTGAACAGCGACTTCTTACGGGAGTGGTTCTTCAGCAACGATGGCAGCCTCTGGCGCGCTGACCGTCCTTCAGGGTCCGGTGGTGGACCTGGGGGCGGTGGATGGGGTGATGGCACGGCGGCCTTGAACTACCTCGGCCCCGACACGACCACCTACAAGCAGTACTACACCCTGAAACGCTCGGAATTGGAGAACCCCTGGGACGACCTGGTGCGCGTTTGCCAGAAACTGGAACAGGTACCCCTGGCCGCGTTGGAGGACAGCTTGCGGAACCATCTGGACATCGACCGTACACTGTGGTACCTGGCGAGCGAGATCGCCTTCGGTGACGACGACGGGTACGTCTACAAAGGCAAGATGGACTACTATCTGTACTTCGATCCGGAGACGGAGCGTATGACGCCCTTGGAATACGATGGCAACAGCGTGATGAAGTCCAATACGACCTCATGGGGCCCGTTCTACCATGCTGAGAATGCGAACTACCCGTTGCTGAACCGCATGCTCGCCGTTCCATCCATGCGCCAGCGCTACCTGGCCCATATGCGTACCATCATCCAGGAGAAGATGCAGAGCGCGAGCTTCAATGAACTGCTGTCCGGTTACTCTTCGCTCATTGACGCCGAAGTACAGGCCGATCCGAAGAAGCTGTACACCTATGCCGCGTTCAACTCCGAGCTGAACGTGCTTCAGAACTTCATCACCAACCGTCGGAACAGTTTGACGGCGAACACGGAGGTGGCGCAGACCGCACCGTCCATCACGTCCGTCTCACATCGCGTGAACGAGGTGGAATGGGCGGATCCGCTTCCTGGTGAGGGCGTATCGGTCACGGCCACGGTGACCGGCGCCACATCACGCGTGGACCTGTTCTACTGCCACGGCACTTATGGGAAGTTCACCAAGGTCGAGCTGTACGACGATGGCGCACATGGCGATGGGGGTGCCGGTGATGGGGTCTTTGGAGGCCTGATCCCGGCTGCACCAGCGCTCACCCGTGTCCGGTACTACATCATGGCGACCTCATCCAATACTGCACAAAGCGTGGCATTCGCCCCTCCCGGAGCTGAGCACGATGTGTACACCTACCTCGTTCAGGTGGAGTTCGCCGTTGACCCGGCGGTACGCATCAACGAGGTGATGGCACAGAACACGGCGGGTACGCAGGATGAGAACGGCCAGTATGAGGACTGGATCGAACTGTACAACAACGGCACGGAACCGTTCGACCTGAGCGACGGCTGGCTGAGCGACGATGGGAACAATGTCTTCAAGTGGCGCATCCCTGCAGGTACGGTCATCGCCCCGAACGCCTACCTGGTCTTCTGGGCGGATGAGGACCAGGAGGATGGCCTGCTGCACACCAACTTCAAGCTCTCGGCCAGCGGTGAGGAGGTCTGGCTGTCGGCGGCTTCAGGGCTGATCCTGGACCACCACACCTTCGGCGAACAGACAGCGAACACCGCCCTGGCGCGGATCCCGAACGGAACCGGCCCCTTCGTGCAACAGGCACCCACCTTCGCGGCGAACAACGAAACGATGACCGCGATCGCTTCCCCGGAAATGGGGACCCTGGGCGTACATCCCAACCCGGTGAACGACCGGTTCACGATCACGGTCGACCAGCGTACGGATGTTGTTATACACGATGCCCTGCAGCGCGTGGTGTGGAGCGGAACGATCAGCGGCACCATGACGATCGGCACCGAGCTATGGAGCGCCGGCACCTACTTCCTGCACTCCACAACGCACTCCAGCAAGCTGGTGGTCGTGCACTGACCATCCTTGAACGCATGACCCGAGAAGGCGTCCCGGAGGGGGCGCCTTCCTCGTTCAGGTCACCTCATGGCATGCGCACAAAGCGCTGCACCCAGCGCACACCGTCCGACAGCAGGACCGTGGTATAGGTACCAGCGGCAAGGTCGTCCACCGGCAGTTGCACGGTGCCACCACCGGCGATGCGCTGTGCGCGGACCAGGCGGCCATCGCTACCCATGATCCGAAGCTCCAATGATGCTGTGGCCGCGGGCGTGGCGATGTTCAGGACCTCGCGCACCGGGCTCGGCCAGATCCGCACCTCTTCACCATCCACCTCGTCAAGGCCCACGGTGAGCACCTGGACCGGATCGCTGATCGCCGTGCAACCATTGATATCGGACACCATGACCTGATAGGACCCGACCCAATATGCTGTCCACTCCTGCCCATTGGCACCGGAGATGGGGGCTCCGCCTTCGAACCATTGGTAGCTGACCGCCTCGCTGCTCGTCAGGAGCGAACCGACGAGTTCCACTTGCGGTGTGGGAGGCAGTGGTGCCACCGAGAAGTGCAAGGTGTCCGTGTAAGCAAGACAGCCTGAGGGAGTGACCATCGTGGCGCTGACAGGTCCTGCGGTGGAGATGGTGATCGGGTTGATGGTCGCTGCCCCTGTGCTCCAGAGCAGGTCACCGTTGTCACCCGTATAGGTGACCTGCACCGGCTCCCCTTCGCAGATGGTCGTTGTGGCGGCCTGGAGCCGTGTCCTGTTCAACAGTGCACCGAATGCATCGATCTTGCCTTCACCCCAACGTGGGTTGGGTACCTGGCCCGTGAAGGCGTCGGAACGGGCGCTCTTCCTGATGGCGTTCGCGATCTCGGCGATACCGGCTCCCGGGCACTTCTGCAGATACAGGGCGGCCACTCCGGCCACCGCTGGCGCCGCCTGGGAAGTCCCACCATCCCGGATGTGCATGCCACCGGGATCGACCTTGAAGCCGACCTGATTGTCGATGATCCACTGGATCGCTACCAGCGGTCCGGCCGTGAACGTGACATCGCCGGTGGATGCGATATCCGGCTTGATCCGGCCATCGCGCGTAGGTCCCGTACTGCTGGTAGGGCTGATGTCCTGCTCGGTGCCATCGACACCACGCTCCACCCCGAAATAATCGATGTAGGACACCTCATTGCAGTAGTTCGCGACCGTGAGCACGTCCGGGATGCAGGCCCAGGAATCCACGATGTGCTGGGAATGGTCGGGTGCGACATAATGCGCCATGGCCGGGTATTCCGCCGGAGTGGGATACGGAAGACCTCCGGGCCATTGCTCGGCGAGCATGGGGCCGATCACGTTGGAGGTCCGGGTGAAGGTGGTGAGCGTCCAGAGGTCGAAGGAACCTGAACCTGTGGACATGAAACGCCAGAGACAATCCGCTGTATCGGGCGAAGCGATCAGGACCTGGAGCATCACCTGTTCGCCACGTTCCTGGGCGTAGTACTGGACCGTTCCCAGTGTATTTCCGCTAGCGCTGATCAGTGGCTCCGAAACGCTCGAACCGATCACCTCGTCCACGGTGTGGAAGGCGGTCCGGCCGCGGAAGTTGAGCGAGGGGGTCGCACGGTCCGCACCGATGGCGAACTGCACGTTCTCAAAGTCCTCGATATCGGCCCATAACTCGAAGAACACGTTCGGGAAATCGAAGATGTTGTACGCTTCCGGGAATTCGTTGGTCTGGAACCAGGAGAAGGTGGTATCCGGTCCGACGTCGGTGTGGACGTGATAAGGGAAGCTACCGTGCGAATTGCCGGCCGCTGCGGTCAAAGCGCGACCATTGGCCTGATGCAACAGGTCATCGATCAGAAGGGCCGCCGCATCGTTGCCATCGTGGGATCCACTGTAGGAGCCCATGCTGATGTTCACGACCGCAGGCATGTCGAGGGCGTCCGCATGGTCCAGGATGTACTTCACCCCATCGGCCACGGTCGCGGCCCAGTTCGCGGCACCCAGTCGATTGGCCACCATGATGATCTCCGTGCCCGGTGCGACCCCCGTGTGGCGCCCATTGGCCAGTCCGTTGCCGGCCGCGGTCCCGGTCACGGTGGTGCCATGGCCCTGCGGATCAACCGGGATGGAGCCGCCGGCCTGCAGATCCTCGCGGGTGTATTCAGTGCCATATCCATAGGGCAGTGGGGATCCCGGATTGGCCCCGGGCACCTGGTCCCAATAACGGTATACCCGGGTGACGCCGTCCGCATCCTTGAAGTCCGGGTGCGTGATGTCCAGACCGGTATCGATGATGCCCATCACCACACCGGTGCCGTCATAGCCTTGGGGCAGGGGTGCCACGCCCGTATGCACCTCCAGCACGTGGTTCTTCACCCGGGCGGAATCGTTCATCAGCTCTCCGCGGGCGATGTTGAACTCGAAGTGATGGACCGCCGGTTCCGCGGCCAGGGCGCGCACGGCCATGGAGGGCATCCTGGCGTTAACGAGCCGATCCGTGGCCATCGTCACCCGGCCACCATGCCGCCGCACCGCATCCTTGATGCCGTCAACATCCCCGTGGATGAAGAGACTGATCTCCGGATCGACACCCTCCTCCTTGGCGAGGTAGTGCCGAAGGGTGAGGTCCATCTTCTCGGCGTACTGACCGATGGTGATGGTGGAAAGGACGAGCCCGAGGGCCGCCACGGACGAGCGTAGCAACATGCCTCAAAGCTACGGCCTCCCATCGGGCGCCATCACGGCGAAAGTGGGCAGGGCGGGCAAGAATTCCACGGTCCCACGTTGATGGTCCACCGTGCAGCAGTAGTGCCTCAACCCATTGGTCACCATCAGGTAACGCACCTTGAACACCAGGTTGTATCGGGCCGCCTGTTCGAAGACAGCCTGACCCAGCGCCACCTCCGGAGCCTTGCATTCCACCAGGAGTACAGGCTGTCCGTCGCGGTCGTGCACCACGATATCGGCACGCTTGGAAAGGCCGTTCAGGGTGAGCGGGGTCTCCACGCCGATGAGGGACACCGGGCATCCGAGGTCATGTACGAGGTGGTTCAGCACATGCTGGCGCACCCACTCCTCGGGGGTCAGGACCAGCCAGCGCCGCCGGATGGGATCGAACACGGTGGGGCCATCGGCACCGTGCTTAGTTTTGACGCCATGGTCCGGCAGGTCGAGCACCTGCATTTGCAAGGACTTCACCCCACAAAAGTGCGCACGAAAGAAGAGATCGTCAGGAACTGGCTGCCCCGGTACACCGGCTTGGAGCTGGACCAGTTCAAACCCCATATCCTACTCACCAACTTCGACAACTACCTGGACATCTTCTGCCAGCAGACGGGCGCCACGATCCCGGTGCAGAACAAGGCGATGAAGGTGGCGGTGGCCGAGGACATGGTGATGATCAACTTCGGGATGGGCAGCCCCATGGCGGCCACCACGATGGACCTGCTCAGCGCCATCTCCCCGAAAGCCGTGCTATTCCTCGGGAAATGCGGCGGTCTGAAGAAGAAGAACCTGCTGGGCGATCTCGTGCTCCCGATCGCCGCCATCCGCGGGGAAGGGACCAGCAACGACTACTTCCCGCCCGAGGTTCCGGCGCTGCCCAGCTTCATGATCCAACGCGCCGTGAGCGGTGCCGTTCGGGACCGCGACCTCGACTACTGGACCGGTACCGTGTACACCACGAACCGCAGGGTTTGGGAGCATGACGAGCCCTTCAAGGAGCGGTTACAGCAGGTGCGCGCCATGGCCATCGACATGGAAACAGCGACACTCTTCATGACGGGTTTCGCGAACGAGATCCCCACCGGTGCCCTGTTACTGGTGAGCGACCAACCGATGGTACCGGAGGGTGTCAAGACCAGTGCGAGCGATGCGAAGGTGACAGGAAGCTTCGCGGAGAGCCACGTACGCCTGGGGATCGATTCCTTGCGCGAGATCATCAACGAAGGACGATCGGTGAAGCACCTGCGCTTCGAATGAGCACGCTGGAGGACTACAAGAAGGTGATGACCGACCTGCGGGGCGGGAAGTTCAAGCCGGTGTACGTCCTGCATGGCGAGGAGAGCTTCTTCATCGACCGGATCGCCTCGGAGGTGGAGCGGTTGGCGCTGGAGGACCACGAGCGGGACTTCAACCAGACCATCCTCTACGGCCGCGATTGCGATGCGGACCAGGTGAAGGACACCTGTTTGCGTTTCCCGATGATGGCCGAGCGCCAGTTGGTGGTTGTGCGCGAGCTGCAGAACTGGCGGATCGATCAGGTGGAGAAGCTGGAGCCTTACCTGTTGAAGCCAACGCCGACGACCGTGCTCGTCCTCTGTTACAAGCACAAGAAGATCGACGGGCGGAAGAGCATCTTGAAGAGCGCCCAGAAGGGCGGTGGCCAGGTCTTCCTGAGCGACAAGGTGCGCGAGGACAAGCTGCCCGACCTGCTGATCACCTTCGCGAAGAACCAGAAGCGCAAGCTGGGCAGCGCGGAAGCCACCCTCCTGGCGAATCACCTCGGCACGGACCTGAGCAAGGCGATCAAGGAGGTGGAGAAACTGTGTCTGGTCACGGAGGAGGGCGGCGCCATCACCAGCGACATCATCCAACGCTTCGTCGGCATCAGCAAGGACTACAACGTCTTCGAGTTGCAGAACGCCATCGGGACGCGCAATGCGGAGAAGGCCCAACGCATCGCCAACCACTTCGCTGCCGACCCGAAGGAGAACCCGTTGGTCGTGACCCTTGGCTTCCTGAACACCTACTTCAACAAGCTGGCAGTGGTGCACGCCTGCCAGGGCAGGAGCCAGTCCGAGCTGGCCTCGGAGCTGAAGGTGAACCCTTATTTCGTGAAGGACTACGTGCAGCACGCGCGGAACTATCCGCTGGGGAAACTGGTGGACGTGCAGCGGCACCTGCGGCAGTTCGACCTGCGCAGCAAAGGCGTGGGTGGCGACGGTGGCGACCACGGGGAGCTCCTGCGCGAGCTGCTGGCCAAGGTGATGTCCTGAGCTACGGGCCAGGTCGGGCAGCCATCGGTCACAGGGAACGATGAACGGCGGATGGGCACTGGACGCGTTCGGCTACCTTAGCCGCCCCTCCAAGGAAACCATGTCCCGTCTGCACCTCCGGACCCTCGTCCTCCTCGCCTTCCTTCCCTCCCTCCTGCTGGCCCAGACCGGCACCATCCGGGGCTTCGTTTACGACAAGCAGACGGGCGAGCCCATCATATTCACCAACGTGATCCTGAAGGGCACCACCATCGGTGCGGCCACGGATGTGAACGGTTACTACTCCATCAGCAAGGTGACACCCGGGTCCTACACGTTGCAGGTGACCTACCTCGGCTACGACACGGCGCAAAAGGCTGTGAGCGTTGTTCGCGACCAGATCCTCACTGAGAAGCTGTACTTGAGCAAGAGCGCCATCCAGATCCGCGAGTTCGAGGTGAGCGGCGCCAAGCAGGAGGCCCAGACGCAGGTGCGGACGGGCGTCACCAAGCTGACACCGCGCCAGATCGAGCGCCTCCCCGCCATCGGTGGCGAGGCCGACCTCGCGCAATACCTGCAGGTGGTGCCGGGCGTCATCTTCACCGGTGATCAGGGCGGCCAGTTGTACATCCGCGGTGGCTCACCGATCATGAACAAGTCATTGCTCGATGGCATGGTGTTGTACAACCCCTTCCACAGCATCGGCCTGTTCAGCGTCTTCGACAACGACATCATCCGGAACGCCGACATCTACTCGGCCGGCTTCGGCGCGGAATACGGTGGTCGCATCAGCTCCATCATGAACATCACCACGCGCGATGGCAACAAGCGTCGCCTGAGCGGTCGTGTGGCGGCGAGCACCTTCACCGGCAAGGTCATGCTCGAGGGTCCGTTGAAGAAACAAACGGAGGACGGTGGTGGCTCCAGCTCCTTCCTGGTGAACCTGCGGCACAGTTACCTGGACCGCAGCAGCAAGGTCTTCTATGAGAACGTGCAGCAGGGCGGGCTGCCCTTCACCTTCACCGATGCCTTCGGCAAGCTGAGCTTCAACGGCACCAACGGCAGCAAGTTCAACCTCTTCGGTTTCAACTTCACCGATGGGGTGAAGTACCGGCAGGTGAGCGACCTGAACTGGAACAATTGGGGGGCGGGAACCAGCTTCGTGCTGGTGCCGGCCGGGTCGGCCGTGTTGATCGAGGGGACCTTCAGCGCGTCGAACTACGGCATCACCTTGAAGGAGGGTGAACTGGATCCGCGAAAGAGCGACATCTCGGGCTTCAATGGCTCGATGAACTTCAAGGTCTTCAACGGTGAGGACGAGATCAAGTACGGTGTGGAGGTGCTCGGCTTCCGCACGAACTTCGAGTTCTTCAACAGCCTGGGGCGCGAGTTCAAGCAGGAGGAGAACACCAGCGAGATCGCCGGTTACATGTCCTACAAGAAGGTGTGGAAGAAGGTGGTGCTTGAACCCGGCATTCGCCTGCACTACTACGCCTCCCTCTCCGTGGCCAATCCGGAGCCGCGCGTGGGCCTGAAGTGGAACATCACGGATGACCTGCGCTTCAAAGCTTCGGCCGGGCGATACAGCCAGAACCTGGTGGCCGCCAACAGCGACCGCGACGTGGTGAACCTCTTCTATGGCTTCCTCTCCAGCCCCGACAACCTGCCGCGCACCTTCGTGGATGAGAATGGCGACCGGCAGGACGTGAAGGATCCGTTGCAACGCGCCAACCATATCGTGGGCGGATTCGAATACGACTTCAGCGATGCCTTCTCCGCCAACTTCGAAGTGTACCTCAAGGACTTCCGCCAGGTGACGAACCTGAACCGCAACAAGCTCTTCAACGACACCGACGAATTCGCGGACAAGCCGGACGAGCTGAAGAAGGACTACATCATCGAGACGGGCAAGGCCTACGGCGCCGACCTGCTGCTGAAGTACGAGAGGAACAACTGGTACCTCTGGGCGGTCTACAGCTACACCTATGTGGACCGCTGGGACGGCATGCGCACCTACAACCCGGTGTGGGACCGCCGCAACAACATCAACCTCGTCGCCAGCTACAACTTCGGCAAGTTCGACGCGTGGAAGGTGAACGTGCGTTGGAACTTCGGCTCGGGCTTCCCCTTCACGAAGACGCAGGGCTACTACGGCAGCACGCCCTTCAACGGGGACGTGAACTACGACTACACCACGAGCAACGCCGACCTGGCCATCCTATTCGGACCGCTGAACGATGGACGGCTGCCCACCTACCACCGACTTGATCTGGGGGTGACCAAGACCTGGCGGATCGATGAGAACCAGCAGGTGGAACTGGACCTGAGCCTGACCAACGCGTACGACCGGCAGAACATCTTCTACTTCGACCGGGTGCGTTACCAGCGGGTGGACCAGTTGCCGCTGCTGCCGAGCGCAGGGATCAGCTATCGGTTCTGACCGATAGAGGAACGGCGCCTTGAAGGTTTATCTGAGTATGTAGTTTGGACATGGGAACCAACCCGTTTCCATCCAACATGTGCATCAATTCTTCTGCCCTGTTCATTCCCTTTTCGATCATGGCGGCTGTAGTGAACGCCCATGGATCTCTTGATGTCAGCACTGTCCGTTTCGGAGGCGACTCGGCGTGTAATTACAGGCTGGTCCTTCTGGACAGTTTCGGCGATGCGTGGAATGGTGGAGCAAGAGTCATTTGGATCGAGGGTGTGGACACTACGGAGCACACGCTCCTGAACTTCTCGTTCGACACCATTCCACTTCCAGTCATTCAAGAACATCCTGTTGAGCTTTCCTACGTGGCAGGTGAGGTATTTAACAGCGAGAATCGGTTCGAATTGATCGGTCCGTATGACAATATCCTCTACACCTCTCCTTTCAATCCCCCGACAGGTGTCCATTACTCCGGCACGGTTGACTGTAGCTTGGATATCGGGGTGCATGAGGGTTCAACGAATCCGTCATTCACTATCCTACCCAACCCAAACGGTGGTGAGTTCCTTATTCGAACTTCAGGATGGGAGGACAAGAACATGGTGATAGAAGTATTCGACTCGAATGGGAGAACTGTACATAGACTTCAGCTGAATGACTCTGGACAGGGGAGTACGTCATTGTCCCTAGACCTTGTGGGGGGTACATACATGGTTCGTACGAGTGCCCATGGAAACATTGGATGGAGCCGATTGGTGATCCTCTGAGCTTCCACACTAAGGCATCCTTATCCGCTCCGTCGGACACCTAGCAGGGTCAGCTATCAGACCATTCAGCGTGATAACAGGCTAGTTTCCAAGCCAGTTCTCAGCCTTTATCCACAGGCGCCCCGGCAGGCCCGGATCACCTTATCTTTACACCCCGTGATCACCACGCCCATCCACGGGCGGATCGCAGTGTGATGACGGGATCCACCAAGTACATCTTCGTTACCGGGGGCGTGACCTCCAGCCTCGGCAAG
>JAGQVR010000428.1 GCA_020437875.1 Flavobacteriales bacterium | reverse complement strand
GGTGCGGTGCTCAACGCTCCCGTCCTCCGCAGGAGGCATGATGCGCAGGGAGGCGACACCCTGCTGAAGCCTTTCCGCATAGGCTTGCACCCGTTCCGGTTCCTGCGCCTGTGTCGTGGCCAGCTGGTCCAACACCTGCAGCCATTGGTCCCGTGTGAAGTAGGTGCCGCCGTACACCGGTCGGCCATCGGAAAGGGTGAAACAGTTCAACGGCCAGCCACCACGATTGGTCATCAGCTGCACCGCCTGCATGTACACCTGGTCCACATCGGGGCGCTCCTCGCGATCCACCTTGATGCAGATGAAGCGTTCGTTCATCACCCGGGCCACCTCGGCATCCATGAAGGACTCGCGCTCCATCACATGACACCAATGGCAGCTGCTGTAGCCGATGCTCACCAGCACCAAGCGGTCAAGCTCCTTCGCCTTCGCGAAGGCCTCATCGCCCCAGGGGTACCAGTCCACCGGGTTGTGCGCGTGCTGCAGCAGGTAGGGGCTGCTCTCGTTCGCAAGGCGATTGGTGGGCGTGGGCATGGGTCGTGTGATGGATGGTGTTGGCTCCGGATGCCGTTCCTTGCGCTCCGAAGCGACCCCGTCCCGATGGCCCACCAAAGCAACGACCTCCCACAGCGCCACCGGCCGGTGCGGGATCGCGGGCATCAACAGCGCGCGGTGGAAGCCAGTGCCCGGGAGCAGACGTGGCCGGGTACGCTCATGGCCCTGGGCATCTTCGTGCTGATCATCTCCTTCTGGGCCGCAGCTGGTCGTACCCTGATCCGCTATGCCGAGCTGGTCCGCTGGTTCGCGCTCTTCGCTTTCGTTGGCAACCTGCTGCCGTACGGTCGTGTGGGCCTGCGACTGGGCATGGAACGCCTGGAGTGGTTCCTCTTCAACCTGTTGGCCGTCGGTCCCTTCGTGATCAGCCTCCTGCTCTGGCTGAACTTGCTGATCCACGGGCCGGAGCGCTACATGATCACCCCTTATGGCGGGAACATCCTCGAGGTCCGCAGTTATTGGATGCACCAGGAGTCACTTCCGCCCGGCGATCCGGTCAACTCCGCCACCGGGGCGATCGAGGACCATCCCGGACCTTTCGGCGGCCACTTCATCGGGGTGTCCCGGGGCCTGCTGGGGTACGAGGTCATCACCACCTACCAGCGGTACGGTCGTCCGGAGGACGAGTGATCACTGCACGATCGTCTCCTCGAACTCGAAGGGGAAGCGCTTGCGGAAGAGGCCTACGCGCCCGACCACGGTACCCTTGGCGGCGAGCTTCATGTCGTTGCCACCGAGCGCGCCCGACAGCAGCACCATCAACAGGGAGCCGCCCTGCAATTCGGCATGCATCGGGATGGAGTAGACCTGTGTCGTCTTCGGCAGCAGGGTGATCACCGAGTCGAGCACGCCCTTGCCGATGAACTTGTCGTTCAGGTACAGGTCCACATCGGGCTCCTGCGCGTGGATCCGGTAATTGTTCGGGTTGTTCACCAGCGCGTTCACGCGAACGGCGACACCGCGCGCGTCCATCCGTTCCACCCGGATATCCGTGACGTCGATCAGCTCCACCTCCTTGTAGCTGAGGCAGGAGGTGAGCGGAACGCTCAGGAGGAAGGGCAGGACCAGGCGTGATGCACCCGCCAGGAGCCTCCTACTTCGCCGAGGCCGCATAGTGATGGAAGAAGCGCGGGATGGTCTTGATGCCCTGGAGGTAGTTGAACACGCCATACTTCTCGTTCGGGCTGTGGATGTTGTCGCTGTCCAGGCCGAATCCGAAGAGCACGGTCTTCAGTCCGAGCTCTGCTTCGAATAGCGCCACGATGGGGATGCTGCCGCCTCCACGGGTGGGGATGGGCTTCTTGCCGAAGGTCTCCTCCATGGCCTTGCTGGCAGCTTGGTATGCCGGGCTGTCGATCGGGGTCACCGCCGCTTCGCCACCGTGGTGGGGGCGCACTTCCACCTTCACGCCCGGGGGCGCGATCTTCTCGAAATGGTCCTTGAAAAGCTTGGTGATGGCATCGCTCCTCTGATCCGGCACAAGTCGCATGCTGATCTTGGCGAAGGCCTT
>JAGQVR010000427.1 GCA_020437875.1 Flavobacteriales bacterium | reverse complement strand
ATGCAGTACTCCAGCACGCCTTTCCGCATCTGTGCCTTGGTGTTCTCGACCTTCATGTTCATGCGCCTGCCCGGCGTGGGGTGCTTGGAGCGGATAGTTCCTTGACTTGCCAAAGATATATGTATCACTTGGAACTATGTAATGCATAGTACTATGAATGTGACGAACGGGTTCCATGGATGATGAGCGGGCCTGGCGCCAGGGAGCGGCCATCGGCTACTTTTGGCGGGAGCGCGAACGCGTGCTCCACGGACCATGAGGCGCAGGCGGAACAAGGGACCCGGCGGCCTTGCGGGATTCCGGCGCGACCTGGCCGGCACCTTCCGCGAGTTGGACAAGCGTACATCGGCCGCCCACAAGCGCATGGTGCTGCTGGTGATCGGGGTGGGTGCCCTGCTCCGCGGGATGCTGATGCTGCTACCGGTCACGCATCCCGAGGCGTATTCCTTCGTCCACTTCGGGTTGTCCCCCTGGTCGGAGGCCCTCAGTGACAGGACGCTGCCGGGCAACCACATCCTGCACACCCTGCTGGTGAAGGTCTGTGCCAGTGTCCTGGACGTATCGGAGCCGGTGGTGCGACTGCCCGACCTGCTCGCGGGCATCCTGGTGTTGCCGCTGTTCTATGTGTTCGTGCGGGCGATGTTCAACCGCTACGTGGCGCTTATCGCGCTGGCCCTGGTGGCCTCCTCGCCACCGTTGGTGCTGTATTCGGCATTGTCGGAGGGGATCGCCCTCGGCTGGCTTTTCCTGGTGCTCGCCCTGCTGGCCGGGAGGCACCTGGTGAAGGAGAACAACCCGGTGAGCGCGGTGGCCATGGGGCTGTTCCTGGCCCTTGGCATGTGGGTGGACCCCGACTTCCTCTACCCGGCATTGATGGTGCTGGTCTGGTCCGTGCTCTACCTGGTCCTGAGCTATTCCAGCACGCTCGGACAGCGCATGGCCACCTGGTCGCTGGTGCCGGTCACGGCGGTGCTGGGCACCCTGCTTGGCTACCTTCCGGTGATCGTGGCGCATGGCTTCGGGCAGGTGTTCGATCCCGGTCTTGGCACGGAGGTCGCTGATTGGAGCACCTTCAGCGCCACGCACCAGGACGGTGCCGTGGAGGTCTGGCTCCTCTTGAGCACCGGCTCGGGTCCCTGGCTGTCGCTGCTCGGCTTCGCCGGGGTGCTCGCCGCCATGTACATCTCAGGCAAGTACCGCGCCCTGTTGGCGGGCCTGGTACTGGGGGCCGTGCCTGCCGTGGTGCTGCGGATGGAGGTGCCCGCCGCACCGATCTTCCTCTACAGCCTGCTGGTCCTGCACCTGGGGTCCGCGCTGGCCCTGTTCACCCTGTTGAAGTTCGTGCAGGAGCGCTTCTGGCCGAAGCTGGCCAAGCGCACGCGGACCCAGCTCACCGCATTGGCCCTGCTGGTCGGTTTCGGGCTCTTCACCGTGCGGGGGTACACCGGGGAGAGCGTGGCGCGCTTCGCGGAGGCGCCTGCCATCGCCGACATGTTCGCCCTCACCCTCAAGTCGGACGAGGTGGTGCTGGCCCAGGAGCCCTGGCTTTCACCATTGCGCTTCTACATGCAACGCCGCGGCCCCGGCATGCGGCAGGTGTCCCCGGACCCCATGCCGCGGACCCCTTCCACCTGCTACGTCGTGGTGGCGCCGGGCGATGGACAGGACCTGGACATGGTGCTCCGGCATCATGAACTGGACCCTGGGCGGGTGATCTCGACGGAGAAGCTGCGCGATCGCCCGCGAACCGAGATATTCGCGGTCCGGATGGCACAGGGACGCCCCTGATCACCTTCCGCACGACACGAACACGCACGACCCATGGCCGACGACAAGCAGATCATCTTTTCCATGGTGAAGGTGGGCAAGACCCTGCCTTCCGGGAAGAGCATCCTCAAGGATATCTACCTCTCCTTCTACTACGGCGCCAAGATCGGGATCCTCGGCCTCAACGGCGCGGGGAAGTCCACCCTCATGCGCATCATCGCCGGCAAGGAGCAGAGCTACGAGGGCGAGGTCGTGTTCAGCCCCGGGTACACCGTGGGCCACCTGGAGCAGGAACCCGAGC
>JAGQVR010000426.1 GCA_020437875.1 Flavobacteriales bacterium | reverse complement strand
GTTCGATGTCCATGACGCTGCTGCTCACCAGCATCGCCGGGATGTGCACCGCCCGGTCACGAATGGCGATCCGGTTCTCCAGCTTCGAGAAGCGCACGTCAGCCAACCGATCGCGGAGCTGATCGATATCCACGAATGGTGCAACGAGCTTGTTCTTCTTCAGGTGGTCCGCCACTTCCAGCAGCGGGGCGTGGCCTTTGATGGCCCCTTGCTCCATGCTCAGGTCCACGACACAGACCAGCCTGTCCAGGTCCAGCTTCAGGCCTGCGGACAACGGCGCACTGAAGGCCACCTCCGCCTGCATGCGTCCGCTCAGGTGCCGGTGTCCGATGAAGTCCTGGCCGAAATCCTGGAATTCCTGGAAGAGACGCGTGATGTCGATGTCCTTGATCGTGGCGTCGATCGCCAGCGGATACGCGGCCGTTCCGTTGCCCGCGGTGCGGGTGTCCAGGTCCAGGCTGCCCAATACCGCTCCCGAAGCGGTGTTGAAGGTGACGGGCGATACGTTCAACCGCCGATCCTTCATGCGGACATGGCCGTTGATGTCGGTGGCGCTGAAGTCCTCGAATACCAACTCGTCCACATGTGCCTGTAGGTCCAGCTCGACAGTGCCCGGCAGTTTCAGCGCGTATGCCCGTTCCGTGGTCGACGGCACATCGGTGCTTCGCAACAGGGCGGCGAGATCGATCCGTGGAGACCGGCCTTTCGCTTCGATCACCAGGTGCTGGTCCGGGAAGACGATGTAGGGCATCAGGTTGCGGAGGGTGCCGCTAATGGTGATGGGGTTGCCTTGGAACTGCACCTTGAGGCCCTGCACGGTGGCATCGTTCCCATGCAGGGCAAGGTCCGCATCCAGGTGGGTGAGCGTGTGCCGGATGCCCTTCATCTTGAGCGTGGCATCGCGCAGTGTGGCGGTGCCGGAGATCGTCAGCGTGCGCAGGTCGCTGGCGCGCAGATCGCCGAGGTCACGCAACCGCCCGGCGATCCGCAGGTCCGCCTTCATACGCCCGTTCACCTCCTCCAGGGTATCGATCTGTGCGAAGCGGAGCAGATCGGCCAGTGCGATGTCCCCGTGCACGTCGGCATCCACCACGGAGGCCGTAAGCCCTTTCGATCTCCAGTTGCCGCTGATGTTCCCATTGCCGCTGCGCGCTGAGAAACCCTTGATCAGGAGATTGCGCGGAACACCGTTCGGGGTGAGGTCCAGGGCCAGTTCGCCCCGGATCTCGGAGAAGGTGGTCCCGGTGCTTCTCTCCTGTATGCGCCCCTTGCTGACCTTGGCTCCGACGGACAACGATGGGCCATCTCCTTCCAATGGCCCGCTGTAGTGTACGGCCAGTTCCACCTCGCCCTTCACGCCGTAGCGCCGCAACTGCCGTGTCACGCTTTCCGGCAGCAATTGGATCACGTCGCTCAGGTCCAGGCCTAGGCCGTTGGCGCGCAGGTCAAGTACCTGGCCGTTGTCCGATCGGGTGAGCGCCAAGGTCACCTCCAGCGGCACATCACTCGTGACCAATTCACCCTTGGTGATCCGGAACGCACCGTCCGGGCCGCCGAATGTGAGGTCGGCACGCAGGTGGGCGTGGCGGTCAGCGATGATCGTGCGATCGCGTTGGTCCCACCGGGCCAGGTGCACATCGCCGTTCAGGGATACCTCGTTCAGCGCGGCATCGAAACGCCCGCGCAAGGCGAGATGATCGCTGTGCGTGCGCACTTCCAATGCGGTCCGGTCGTCGCGATAGCGCACATGGAGGTCATCGAAGCTCATCTTCTCCAGGGCGATCGGCGATGCGTTGCCCCCCGTGGTATCCGCTTTCCAGATGAGGAAGTTCTCGTTGCCGTTGGTGTCCAGCGCGGGGTAGGCCCGCACGGTGGAGCCATGTACCTCCTGAACGACGTAGGCGCCTTTGAAGAGGTCCCACAGGCTGAATTCAAGGAAGAGGTCCCGGGCATGAAGCAGCGTATCCGGCACGCGCTCGTCCGACCGCACCTCCATGGCGAGCACATCGTGCAGGCGCATGCTGGCCTGCGGAAAGCGCGCCACCAGCGTCAGGCCCATGTCGCTTACCGCTACCGGT
>JAGQVR010000425.1 GCA_020437875.1 Flavobacteriales bacterium | reverse complement strand
TGATGCGACCTTCCACCGGATCGTAGAAGCGAAGGACCAGGGAGGCCACCGTGCTCTTGCCGGCACCGCTCGGACCGACCAGGGCGATCCGCTCACCCGGCTCCGCGTTGAAGTCCACATCCTGCAGCACGGGCACATCAGGACGTGAAGCATAATGGAATGCCACATGCTCGAAACGCAGCGCACCCTGGATGGTCAATGTTCCCTTCGTGGCGGCAAGGGAGACCGGTTCGGGCGTTTCCTCCTGGATGTCCATCAGGCGTTCGCTCGCGCCGATCGCCTTCAACATGCGGTTCACGACCTCGGGGATCCCGCCGATGCTGGCCCCGATGAATATCGAGTACATGATGAAGGTGACCAGTTCGCCCGTGCTGATCTCACCGGCTGCCATCAGCCTGACACCACGCCAGATCACCAGCACGATCGCACCGAACATGCACAGGATGATGAAGGAGACGAAGGCGCCCTGCCAATGTCCGCTCTTCAAGGCGAGCCGACGGACCTCGTTCACCACCTTGCCGTAGCGCAAAGCCTCCCAGCGTTCATTCGCGAAGGCCTTCACGTTCTGGATGCCCTGGAGCGTCTCGTCCACGATCACACCGGTCTCGGCGATCTTGTCCTGCACCTGCTTGCTCAGTTTCGTCACGAAGCGGCCGAAGAACACGGCCACGATCGCGACAACGGGGATCACGCTGAGCATCGTCAGCGTGAGATCCCAGCTCACGGTGGCGAGGAGTACTACACCCGCGGCCACGGTGAGCACCTGGCGTACCAGTTCGGCCAGGTTGCTCGTGAGCGCCTCCTGTACCATGCTCACATCGGCACTGATGCGGCTGTTCAACTCACCCACGCGGTTCTTCGCGAAGAAGATCATGGGTAGGCGAAGCAGGTGTTCGTAGGTATCGGTGCGCAGCTTGTTGAGCATGTCCGTGGTGATCCGGTTGAACACCACGATGCGGAAGTAGCCGAAGACGGCCTGCCCCAGGAAGACCGCGAAGAGGATCATCGCCACGCGGTCGATGTCCACGAAAAGCTGTTGTTGCGCGCTGGCGTCGCCCTTGGCCGCATCCACCAACTGGCCGAGCAGACCGGGGAAGAGCAGTGCGAGCCCGGTGGTGATCAGCAACAGTACCAACCCGAGCACCATGGCGAGCCTGTGCGGCCGCAGATACCGGAATATGCGTATCGCCTTGCGCAGGGTGGCCTTGTCCAGTTTCGGACGTGGCGCATCAGCGAAGGCTTTGGAAGCAGGGCGGCCCGCCATGAGGCAAAGATGCGGCGCCGATCAACAGCGGGCACCAAGCTCGATCACTATTCACAGAACACCTCCTGGCTTGGGTAGCTCACCCCGAACAGCCGTGGATCGTACTGGTCGCTCGTAACCGGCGTCCACGGGTAACTCAGGCAGCCAGCACTATTGTATAGAATGACATCCAGCAAGCCGGAACCGGTAAGTTGATGGCCCGAGGCAGACCATCCGGCAACATGAACGCGGTACCGACCAAGATCCGTGCTGTCCAGATCGGACCAGACCGGAGCGATCGCATCAGAAACGAATGCCGTGTCGCCGTTCAGCCTGAGGATCACGGTGGTCAGGCTGTTGATGTTCCGTGTGGATATGGAGAACACGTCGTTGATGCCGTCTGCGTTCGGTGTCACCACGTTCGGGGTCTGGATGAAGGCGGAATCGATGGAGATGGCGACATGGGTCTGCCCCGTACCTATGACCGAGGGAGACACGTTACGATCATCGCGACAGCCAGGGAGGAGGACGAGGGTCAGCAGGATGACCTTTGCACTTGAAATGCGCGGATGGGCCATCATGAAAAGGTGCCCTTTTTCATCAATTCGTTTCCCTCGCCAGCATCGACCACGGCCGGTTCATCGGCAAGTTGACGAACGCCAAGGTATCGGAGCGTCAAGAACACCTGGGTGAAGATCATGAAACATATTAGAGGTAGTCGCTCCGGATGGGGGAAACGAAAAGAGAATACAGCTGGTGAGATGAAATAGGACGTTGGGTCGAGCAAGCCTTCGCTCACAAGAAGATTGTAAGCGGTACTGATGGCGAAGAAGACGGTGC
>JAGQVR010000424.1 GCA_020437875.1 Flavobacteriales bacterium | reverse complement strand
CACGCTCATCTTCCTGTTCGCTTTGAGCCGCTTCAGGCCCTCCTTCCACTCGGCAGGTGCTTCGGCCCAGGTCTTCCAATCGAAGGCTCCGGTGCTGGCCGCCTTTTCGATAGGCGTTCCCACATCCCCCAACTTCAGCTCGTTCTTCCCGATCCATTCGGTCAGTTCCGCGGGCAGATCCTCCAAGCCTCCCTCCTTCTCGCGGAACAGCTCCACCTTGTACTTCGCACGGATCACCGCGATCAACTCATCCTTCTCCCGATCGATGTGGAATGCGCTGCCATACTCATCGCAGAAGTGCGAGACGCAACCGGTGGCGAATAGCGTATGCTCCTTGGGGCCGAGTGGTCCTTCCGCATCCCAGTTCTCCATGAACTGATCGTAGCGGCTCTGGAGCAATGCCTTCAAGCGGTCGTTCAGCGGCTGGCTATCGAGCACACCGGTCTGCTTCGGGTATTCGCCGGCCTTCCCCCAGAGGTAGCCGAGGGCGCTTTCGGGAGCTTTGGAACAACCGCCGCAGCCGGCGAGCAGGAACGGAAGGGCCAGAAGGAAATTGCGCATGGTGGTGGATGGTGACACCAAGATAGGCGGGACCGACCACGCCGCACGAACGGACCCACTCTGGCACCCAGGGAGAAGGCGAAGAACGCTGCTCGAACTACCAGCAACCATAAGCTGAACAACACGTGGTCCCGGCGAACTTGATCAAGATCAACCGGACACAGCGCTTCGCTCCTCTTCCTTTGTGTCATGAACGGAAGCATCTCACCGCCAAGCTGGCTTTCGGTTTCAGAGTATCCCTTCGCATCGAATGCCATGCACCACCCGGACGGGCGCATACATTACGTGGACGAGGGCGAGGGCCCGGTGATCCTCTTCGTGCACGGCACACCGGACTGGAGCTTCGGCTTCCGGCACCTCATCAAGGCCTTCCGGAACACGAACCGCTGCATCGCGCTCGATCACCTGGGGTTCGGGCTCAGTGATAAACCGTCCAGTGCGGACTACACGGTGAAGGCCCATGCCCGTCGCCTGCAGGACCTGATCGACCATCTCGGCCTGAAGGACATCACGCTCGTGGTCACCGACTTCGGTGGCGGCATCGGCCTGCAGCATGCATTGGACCATCCGGAGAACGTTCGGCGCATCGTCCTGTACAACACCTGGATGTGGGACCTCCTGCCCGACAAACGCTTCAGCAGACCCTTCGGCATCATGAGTTCCTGGTTCGGCCGCATGCTGTACCGGCACATGGGCTTCAGTGTGAACGTGATGATGCCGAATGGATATGGGGACAGGAAGAAGCTGACCAAGGACATTCACGCCCACTACAAGCAGGCCCTCCCCGACGCTGCCTCGCGCGCGGCCACCTTCGCCTGTGTGCAGGAGATCGGGAACGCCGGTCCATTCTGGAACGCGCAATGGGCCCGAGTGGATGTGCTGCACTCCATCCCCACCCTGATCGCCTGGGGCATGAAGGACCGCTTCTTCCCGCCGGACCTGCTGGAGCGCTGGAAGCAGGCGTTGCCGCACGCCAGCGTGGTGACCTTTCCGGAGGCGGGGCATTTCGTGCACGAGGAAGCCGCCGCTGAGCTGGGCGCAGCGCTGCGGGAGCTCCTTCTACCTTGAACAACGCGCGAGCATGTGGCTGATGCCCGGGAGCCAGGCATGCTTCCAGTCGAACTCATATCCACAGAAGACACCGATCACACAGCTAGAACGCCCAGCATACCTGGTCTTTGCATTCATCTGTGCCATCGGTATCATCTGCGGAGAACAATAGCGAGCCTGCGAGCTCACCGCGGCGTGAACACCATCCGCTTCACCTCCAACCGCGGAGCACCGAAGTTCAACAGCAGTCCCCGCTCGATGCCCGTCGCCTTCAGGTAATTCAGTAGCTGCGACTCCTCTGCCCCACCTATCTCACCGAGGGCCTTCAATTCCACAACGATATCACCAAAGCAGACCAGGTCCGCCCGAAAGAAGGTCCTCAGCACCTCGCCCTTGTAATCGATCATCAACACCACCTCCGCCTCGTATGGGATCCCGCGCATCTCCAGTTCCCTGATCAACGCCTCGTGATAC
>JAGQVR010000423.1 GCA_020437875.1 Flavobacteriales bacterium | reverse complement strand
CACGTCTTTAGACGGTACTGGTCATTGGAGCAGCACCAGACCCACGGACCCGCGGGTTCTCATCCCGACATCCGATCCGCTATCAGGAACCTTTTGGCGTACGTCACCGGGGTGACCATCATACCAGGATGAACCACGCGGATCATCCCGATGCTTGGACCCAATGCTATGGCCATGGACGCATAAAAGCACCGGGGCCGTCTCTTTCGAGACGGCCCCGGTCATTCGATCATCCGTGAAGGATCAACGCTGGATGACGATGCGTTCCGTGCGCACCAGATCACCCGCAGTGATCCGCAACAGGTATACCCCGCTACCCATTCCTTCCAGCTCGATCCCCGTTGTGACCAGACCCGCCTGTACTTGAGCGGTGGTGGACAGAACACGCTTGCCTGTCAGGTCATAAAGCTCCAGACCGATCTTCTCCACCGAAGCCTCAAGATTCCACACCGAGAGCGCGAGGCGATCCCCACTGTTCGGGTTCGGCCAGGCCGTCACTTCCACAGGGATGGCCCCCAATGAGCCCGTGGCTGTTGTGGGCTGGGTCACGAGACCGGAGCTGCCCGCACCCGTGATGGTGACCAGGCAGCTCGTACCCCATGGACACCAAGTAGCCCCCTGATCCATGCTCACGCGCACCCGGACATCATAAGTGATACCCGGAATGAGCGGCATATCGGTCCAGTTCAGGATGCAGACGTTGTTGTTCCTGGTCACGACCTTGACGAAGTCGCCCTCGCCTGGGATCGTGAACTCGAACTGGTAGCGGTTGGCGCCAGGGCGGGACCAAGCGTAGATCTTGGATGTGTTCGTGCCGAACGGCTTCAGCACCCCGCATGAGAATTCGGGCATGGTCGGGGTGTTCACCAGGGTCGTTGGCGGACACTGGGCCAACAAGGCATCCACCTTGAACCGGCAGGCCGGGCCGAAGGGGAAGTTCACACCTGCCACTCGACCGCGTATCCGGATGTTCATCAACACACCCTGCGGGATCAGCGGGGTCGTCGGTGTGTTGTACCAGTTGTTGATCTTCATGTGGCAGGCCCTGGTCGCGGAGGCGGGTGAGAACCCATCGCTCACGTTGTGGCTGCGGAACTTGCGGTAGCTGTAGGTCCCGTTCGGATCGAAGATCCAGAACTCATAGCCACTGTTGCTGGGCTGCACAGCGTTCGAGCCACCCGGGACCCAGGTCGCGCTCACCGCCGCGTTGGCCGTGGCCACCACGTACTGGTTGGCCACCCAGAATTCCCTGTCGCAATGAGCGAAGATCACGCGGTCCTCACCCACCGGCAGGCAGAAGCTCTGTCCACCGGCGATCGAGCTCTCATCCGTGAATTGGCCGTTGGCCGCGTTGTCGATGATGCGGACATCGTCGCTACCACCCAGCTTCACCATGTATCCCCCCGTGGACATGCCATCGCCAGCACTGTCATACACCCGAAGGGCATAGCAACCATCCGCCAGGCAGCATTGCTCCCCGATCACCTGGTTGTTGATGCCTGTGTATGGACCACCCTCACAGAGGGCTGCACCTCCTCCTTCAGGGACGATCTCCCAGGTCGTCTGGGCACCATTGGCATCCGTGGAGATGACCAGGTTCACATACTGGTCGCAACCGACCGGCTGGCCTACGCAGGTACAATTCTGCGACCAGGTATCCCCTGTGGTGTTCTCATCACCATCGTCACACGGCGTACCGGGAACGGTCAGTGTCAAGACCAGGACCTCCGTGACACAACCGTTCAGATGCGTGTAGGTCCCGCTCTCGGTGTAGACCTCCCCGTTAATGGGCCAGTTATAGCTGGATCCACAGAAACTGAAGTCGGTCGTGTTCGTGGAACTGGCATCTATCGTCAGGACCAGGATCTCCGTGCTGCAACCCGTGGTCTCCGTGTACGTGCCGCTCATCGTGTACGTCTGGCCATTCACGCTCCAGGTGTAGCTGTCGCAGGCGCTCGCCGTGGTCGTGTTCGTTCCGCTTTCGAGGATGGTGAGCTCCAATCGCTACGGCACACATCTGTACTCCTTTCACTATCTCCGACTTCGTATGTCCTTGTTTGCTTTGAAGATCAACGTGTAGCTGTC
>JAGQVR010000422.1 GCA_020437875.1 Flavobacteriales bacterium | reverse complement strand
AGAGCGTGGCCGTGCGCCTGATCGTGGAGCGCGAACGCGAGATCCTCGACTTCAACAGCACCAGTGCCTTCCGTGTCACTGCACTGTTCCACACTGCGGGCAGGAACCTGGTGAAGGCTGAGCTGCCCACCCGCTTCGCCACGGAGGCCGAGGCCATGGACTTCCTGAAGAGCTGTGTGGGCGCGGGATTCACTGTGAACGCAGTGGAGAAGAAACCCGGGAAGCGTTCACCCGCGGCCCCCTTCACCACCTCCACCTTGCAACAGGAGGCGAGCCGGAAGCTTGGCTACGGTGTGGACCGGACCATGCGGATCGCGCAGGGCCTCTACGAACAGGGGGCCATCACTTACATGCGTACCGACTCGGTGAACCTGAGCGAACAGGCCATCGCCGCAGCCGCCGCACAGATCAGCGAACAGTACGGCGAACGCTACAGCAAGCCACGTCGCTTCCAGAGCAAGAGCAAGGGCGCGCAGGAGGCGCACGAGGCCATCCGACCAACGGACATGCTGGTGCGCAATGCCGGCGCCGATCGTGATGCCGAGCGGCTCTACGACCTCATCTGGAAGCGCACGCTCGCCAGCCAGATGGCCGAGGCAGAACTGGAGAAGACCATCGTGGACATCGGCATCAGCACGCGCCCGGGTGAAGCGCTGAAGGCGCAGGGCGAAGTGATCCTCTTCGATGGCTTCCTCAAGGTCTACCTCGAAGGGCGCGACGATGAAGAAGGCGAGGAGAACGAGGGCCTTCTGCCCGAGATGAAGCAGGGCGACGCGCTCGCCTTGCAGGAGATGACCGCCACCCAACGTTTCGAGCGCCCCGCTCCACGATACACGGAAGCCAGCCTCGTAAAGAAACTGGAGGAACTCGGCATTGGTCGTCCCTCCACCTACGCACCGACGATCAGCACCGTCCAGCGCCGTGGATACGTTGTGAAGGAGAACCGCGACGGTACCCCACGGCCTTACCGCATCCTCACGCTGGCGAACGACGCCATCGCGGAGAACACCGCCACGGAGACCGCAGGCGCCGAGAAGCAGAAGCTGTTCCCCACGGACATCGGGATGGTGGTGAACGACTTCCTCGTGGAACACTTCCCCAGTATCGTCGACCTCAACTTCACGGCCAAGGTGGAGGAGGAGTTCGACGTGATCGCCGAAGGCAAGGAGAACTGGCGCGAGATGCTCGCCCGCTTCTACAAGCCCTTCCACGCCACCATCGGGACCGTGCAGGAGACCGCCGAGCGCGCCACCGGCTCACGCGAGCTGGGCACCGATCCGGTGAGCGGTAGACCCATCATCGCACGCATCGGACGCTTCGGTCCCATGATCCAGATCGGTACGGCCGAGGACGAGGAGAAGCCGCGCTTCGCCAGCTTGCGCAAGGACCAGAGCATCCAGACGATCACCCTGCAGGAGGCGCTGGACCTTTTCAAGCTGCCACGCACCCTCGGTGAACGCGATGGTGAGGTCGTCTCCGTTGGCATCGGTCGCTTCGGACCCTATGTACGGCTTGGCAGCACCTATGCCAGCCTCACCCCGGAGGATGATCCGCTGGAGATCGACCTCCGCCGCGCCGTGGAACTGATCGACCTGAAGAAGGCGGCGAACGCCACACGCGATCTGGGTGAGCATAAGGGGGAGATGATCGTGCAGGGCCGCGGTCGATTCGGACCCTTCGTGAAGTATGGCAAGACCTACGCGAACATCCCGAAAGGCGAGGAGCCCTCGACGGTGACCTTCGAACGTGCTGTGGAGCTGATCGAGGCCAAGCTCGCCGGGGTGCGCCAGAACATCCTCAAGGAGTTCGACGGCTCCGAGATCCAGGTGCTGAACGGTCGCTACGGACCCTACATCACCGATGGGTCGAAGAACGCCAACGTGCCCAAGGAGAAGACGCCGGAGGAGGTGACCCTCGAGGAGGCCGTCGCCCTGCTGGCAGCTGCACCGGAGCGGAAGGGTGGCCGGAAAGGTCGCGCCGCGAAAAAAGGCGCGTCGGCCAAGGCCGCCAAGAAAGCCGCCCCCAAGAAAGCGGCGAAGAAAGCCACGAAGAAGGCGGCGAAAAAGGCCCCAAAGGCCTGATGGTA
>JAGQVR010000421.1 GCA_020437875.1 Flavobacteriales bacterium | reverse complement strand
GTCGGAGCAATGGCCAATCTTGCCGCAGCGATCCATGACACGTTCGCGTTCCTCTGGGTCGGGTTCTACCGTGTGGTCGGGAACGAGCTTCACCTGGGCCCGTTCCAAGGTCCGATCGCCTGTACCCGCATCGCCTATGGCAAAGGGGTTTGCGGCAGTGCCTGGAAAGAGGGGCGTACCCTCGTGGTCCCGGATGTGGACGCATTCCCCGGGCATATCGCCTGCAGTGCCCTTTCCCGCGCAGAAGTGGTGATACCCGTGCACGACGGCGATGGCAGGGTGGCCGCTGTGCTGGATGTGGACGCCACGGAAACGAACGCGTTCTCGGAGCTGGATGCTCATTGGCTTCCGGCATTCTGCGCGCTCATCGAACAGGGCCTGGCATGAGATACACAGGCGCCCGGACGGCCTCCCTGACCCTGATCCTGGCGGCATGCGCCCAGGTGCGGGAGATCACCGGTGGTGACAAGGATGTCGATGCCCCGACCTTGGTGCGCGCAACACCGAACGCACTGACCACTGGATTCAACAGCGATGTCATCGTACTGGAATTCAATGAGAGGGTCCAACTCGATCGCGTGCGCGAACGCCTGCTCATCTCGCCACCACTGGATGTCGCACCGGACGTGCGTATCACCGGGGCCCGGGAGGTGGCCATACGACTGAACGCACCGCTGCGCCCGCGCACCACGTATTCCTTCCTGATCGGCGAGGCGATCAAGGACCTTACCGAGGGGAATGCCGCGAGCGGACTGACCTATGTGGTCTCCACCGGTGACGTGTTGGACAGCATGCAGGTCATGGGCAGGGTGAACAATGCCTACACCGAGCTGCCGGAAAAGGACGTGTTGGTGATGCTGTACGACGCGTTGGACACCGTAACGATCCGGACCGGCCGGCCCGCCTATGCGACACGCACCGGAGCAGATGGTTCGTTCCACATCAAGTACGTCCGCGAAGGAACCTACCGGCTGTTCGCGTTGCGCGACAAGAACTCGAACTATCGCTACGACCTTCCCAACGAAGAGGTCGCATTCCTGAAAGGTCCCATATCGCTTTCCGCCAGCGATACGGTGGTGCCGATGCACATGCTTCGCCTGTTCCAGGAGGCCAGCGCGGTGCAACAGGTCCGTGGGTCCAAAGTGATCGCGGACGGTGCGCTGCAGGTGATCCTGGCCAGACCGGCGCGAACGCTCTCACTTCGCGATGTGACCCGCACCGGGAGTTCATTGCGGTGGAGCACGGAATGGAACGCCACCCGCGACACGGTCCTGTTCTGGCCATCGGACACGACCGACCTGATGAGCGGCCGCTACGAACTGAGGAGTGATACCATCCTTGATACACTGCGCTACAGACCGGTCCAGCGCATGCCTTACTTCACCGTGCTGCGCTCAAGGAGCACCGAAACTGCCGAAGGCGTAAGACTGACATTCCATGCCTCCAGACCATTGGCGCAGCTCGCACCGGATCGGTTCAGCCTTCTTACGGACAGCGTGGCGCACCCGTTCACCGTGGGACGCGACAGCCTTGATGACCGACTGGTGCACCTCACAACGATGCTGCCCGCCGGTGGCGCCGCACAGCTGACCGCGCTGCCCAAGGCGGTCACGGACATCTACGGGGGGCATAACGACACGCTGCGCATCGGGATCGGGAAGGCCAGTGAACAGAGCACCGGCACCCTCCGCGTGGCCCTCGAAGTGGACAGCACCATGCAGGGCACGCTGATCCTGCAATTGCTGACGATGCAGGACCGCCTCGTAGAGGAGGCGGATCTGGTGGAAGGTGAACGTTCCATCACGTGGGAGCGGCTTTCCCCGGGCAACCACCGCATCCGGCTCATCGAGGACCGCAACGGGAACGGCCGTTGGGATACGGGGATCCTGGATCTGGGGATCCAACCGGAACGGATCCGGGTCCACCCGGACGAGGTGAATGTGCGGGCTGCATGGGACCTCGGTGTGGATTGGAAGATCCGCTGAAGAGGCAGGTCGTCGATCCGTTGCGGCCGATCATCCGCCGGAACTTTCCATTCATGGGCAGCGTAGAACGGTCGCCACCGGACCACTCTTCGGTGGGGACCGATGA
>JAGQVR010000420.1 GCA_020437875.1 Flavobacteriales bacterium | reverse complement strand
CTGGACCATCTTCGACCAGATCGTGCTGGACCCCGACCTGATCGCCACCGTGCCCACCGACCAGTGGTTCTACACGGGCATGGACACCTACATCCACAGCGTGGAGGCGATCACCGGCACCAAGAAGAACACCTTCGCCGAGGCCTACAGCGAAAAGAGCCTGGAGATGTGCCGGGAGGTGTTCCTGCGCCGCGAACGCAGCGACCCCAAGAGCGACGAGCTGCTGATGGTGGCCAGCTACATGGGCGGTCTCAGCCTCACCTACAGCGAAGTGGGCGTGTGCCACGCCCTCAGCTACGGCCTGGGCAAGGTGCTGCACATTCACCACTGCATCGCCAACTGCATCGCCTTCGACAAGCTGGAGGACGTCTATGGCGAGTACGTCGACGAGTTCAAGACCATGGTGAAGGAGCGCGGCGTGCACATCCCGCAGGGCCTCGCCAAGGAGTGGAGCGAGGAGACCATCGACGCCATGGCCGAGGTGGCATACAACCTGCCGCACATGTGGGACCATGCCTTCGGCCCGGACTGGGAGAAGGTGCTGGACCGCGAGCGGATCAAGGGCTGGTACAAGCGGATGTGACGCGGAGGGGGTACTATGAATGATATATCGACTCCATCACCGGACGGGAGACATCAGTTGATTCTGAAGTTCGAAGGGGAGATTCGCTTTGGACCGAACTACTATACCGTGCATCTCGACGGTGTCTTATTAGAGGATGTCATCGCTGGCGATGAAGCTCGTTGGCTTTCGAATGATCTGGTCGCCATTCAAGAGTGGATGACTACTGCTGAACATTTTGGTCCAAACACCTGCTTGCTTCTACTTGATGTGACGAAGCGAGCGTTGTACAGAACCTCGGTCCTGCATAAGGGCTTCGTGGGTGGATTCAAGCTCAATGCAAACAAGGTCCACTATCAAAGAATTCGATTCGGGTGGTCGGGTCGTAAAGAAGTCGAGGAAGTGGTCTTGGACCTTGATGATGTACAGGATTGGAAGCCGATGGCCTGAACGGAAGCCGTTGCCCGGTTTGAAAGAACGTCCACAGCCTCAAGTCCAAACGTCACACATCAAGCATGTTGATTGGTTCGCCTTTAAGGATGGCCAAAGTGGCGTACGACCTGCCGCACATGTGAGACCATGCCTTCGGCCCGGAGTGGGGAAAAGTGCTGGACCGTGAGCGGATCAAGGGCTGGTACCGGCGGATGTGACGTGGCGGTGCCGCCACCAGGCCAGCAGGCCGAGCGCGATGCCGGCCGCACTGAGCCCATAGCCCAGCGGCAGGGACACGTGGGAGACCGGCGCGCCCATCGCGAACACGCATAGTCCCGCCGTCCAGACCAACAGCTCGCGCCACGCGATCGGTCGTCCGTGTGGGTAGGGCCTGCCCAACAGCGGTGCGAAGCGTTTCCGGTCGATCAACAGGATCAAGCCGGTCATGACCAGGAAACCGGCCACCACGTAGGGCGTGCCGCGCCAGTCCAGGCTGATCGTGACCATCAGGATGTTCACCACGAGGGGCACCAGCAACACGGCCCCCAGGCTGCGCAGCAGGAGCGTGAACAAGGTGTAGCCGATGAGCGCCTGGCTCCACGAGATGAAGTGACCATAGAGCGCCAGTCCATGCGGCTCCAGCGCCTCCTCCAGCCATACCGGTCCCATGAGCCCCGGGAACGCATGCGCGGCGAAGAGCTTGCTCATGCCGCCGCCCAGGAAGACGAGGCCCAGGAAGAGGCTCAGTGCGTTGGCGAGGCGTTCCATCCGCTCCCGCCAAAATAAATGGTCACTTGGCGTAGGGGTCGAAGCCTGCGATCCGTGCCGCGATCCGTTTGGCGGCCAGGTCCACCAGCTGGGCGCGCGTGTTGCCCTTGTCCAACTCGTGCCGCGTCACGCGGATGGTCTCGGCCAGTTGGATGCGGCCGGTCTCCGCGTCGATCACCTGCAACTGCACCTCGGCCTGGCGGGTCAGCACCTCGTCGTAGCGCGTCATGCGGCAGGCCAGCACGTAGCGGGCACCCATCAGCTTGCCGGCCTCGGCCACGTGGGCATCGTCGAAGGTGCCGTTCATGGTGCGCTGCTGTTCGGCGAGCAGCTGCTCCGTGTTCTCCC
>JAGQVR010000419.1 GCA_020437875.1 Flavobacteriales bacterium | reverse complement strand
CTCAGGTTGCGCGCATAAAGGACGTACACCATGCCATCGGTCCTATCCTGAAGCAGGCGGTGCTCCCAATTGCGATCGCGATGGTAGGTGATCGGTATCTCGTCCACCATACGATGGTCGGGCAGGTAGCGGCGCACCCGTTCCTTGTAATGATCGAAGACACAGAGCGTATCGTTCACCACGAACAGGGGCGCGTAGGGTGAACGGAAGTAGATGTCCTTGTGGAAGCCGGTCATATATCCAGCGATGATCTCGGCGTCCACACCGGTCTCCAAGGCCAGGTCCATGGCCACCACCTTGTCATGACCGCTCATGTACTTGTACTGGCTGCGGAAGAGTTCCATCCGGAAGTCGTCCTGGACCGTGCAGATGGTATGGCTCGCCTTCGCCGTGACGTCGTAGCCCACATGCTGGAAAGCCGGGAAGGTCGGGTCGAGGTCGCTACCCAGCAGCTGGCCGGGGATGCTGTCGGTCCACGGCAACACCTGCTCGTGCAGCGTCTTCAGGTCGATGGGTGAGAGCACCACCTCCCCTGCCTCCTGTGCGGCCACCCAGGCCGATCCCGTTCCCTCCACGATCACGCGGTGGACCGCATCATGCCGCAACCGACAGACATCCGTGGGCAGGCGCGTGCTGCTCCGTTCCACGAAGTCATGGCTCAACAAGTGCAGCCGCGCGTTGCGGAACACCTGCTTGCCGGCCTCGTCCTCGCGGTGAAGCAACTTGGGGTGTTCGTAGGTGAGCACCCAGACCCCGTCGTCGTTGGTGAAGTAGTCACCCACGTGCAGGTCGTCGCGTTGGTACACCACCTCGGGCTTGGGCCTATCGATGGTGACCATGGGCAATTCCACCGTGCGTGGTACCAGCCGGAAGATGAAGGGCTCATTGATCACCAGCTCATTGGCGGTCACCTTGCGTTCCTCGGTGGTGTACCCCACCCGGCTCACCACCACGATCAGCGATTTCGGCGCGGTAAGCACCAGTTCGAAGGAACCGTTGACATCCGTGACCGTGACCAGCCCACCACCCTTCACCTGCACATGTGCATCGGCGATCGCGCGCTCCGTGGCCGCGTCCTGCACGATACCCTTGAGCACGATGTGCTGGGCCATGGCCTGAGCAGCCGATAGCCACACGAAGAGCATCCCGATACTTCGAAGGATCATCATGCGTTCCCGTAGGTAAGATACCAGGGATGAGCGGATCGCATACATTCACTCCAGGCAACGGCCGGAACCACCCCACCACCGATGCGAGGAAGCCTTCGATATGACCATTACCGCGTGCTGGGGATCGTGCGTGAGGCTTCCGCACAACAGGTGAAGCAGGCCTACCGGGAACGGGTCAAGCTCTGCCATCCGGACCGCAACGGTTCGCCGGAAGCCGCCCGGCAGTTCCAAGCCGTGCAGGAGGCTTATGAGACCTTGCGCGACGGTGAACTGCGCAGGTCATACGATGCCGTGCTCGCCGGCTATCGACACGTGCAGCCGCAACGACCGGAACCGACGCCGCGACGACCACAGGGAACAACGCGCTATGCTTCGGCACCGGACCGGCCGGTCAACAAGTTCGCGTTCATCGGCCTGCACGTCACCGGCCTGTGTTTCGGGGTGATCCTCATCTCAGGCATCCTTGTGGGGATCACCTTCATGGGCTGGCCGCTCTATCTTATGGTCTTCTGCCTGCCCGGCCTCGTGGTGATACCGGACAGTATCGCAGGTCTCCGACGCTCACACGCTTCGAAGTAGCAAGTGAAGCAGCACGCTCAGGCTACGGGCACCACCCAGCCGTATGGATCGGCCACGCGTCCGCGGCGGATGTCATCGAGCCGCTTGCCCACGTGGTTGGCGATCTTGCGATCCTCGACCGCAGGCAGGTTGAACTCCTCATCCCCGAAGGCCAGCTTGGAGATGTGCGCGATGGTGGCTGCCGTTCCGGCACCGAAGGCCGAGTGCAGGCGTCCGTTGCGCGCCGCGCTCACGACCTCCTCAACACTGACCCGGCGCTCCTCCACCCGGATGCCCTCATCCTTCGCGACACGGATCAAGCTATCGCGCGTGATGCCCTGGAGGATCGTTCCGTCCAATGCCGGGGTGATCAGGGTGCCTTCGATGT
>JAGQVR010000041.1 GCA_020437875.1 Flavobacteriales bacterium | reverse complement strand
CCTGCAAGTGGCAGCCCGGATACCGGCTATGATAATTTCACTGGAGATCGGACCTGCGCTCTTCCCATCGGGACCTACACCTTCAGCACAGGCTGCAACACCGACACGCTCCACCTGACGATCACGCCGAGCACCGGCAGTGCCATCACCGAGAGCGCCTGCGGCAGCTTCGACTGGAACGGTTCGACCTACACCAGCAGCGGCACATACACCTTCAACTCCGGCTGCAACACCGATACGCTGAACCTGACCGTCACGCCGGTCAGCACGACCACCGAAACGATCACCGCGTGTGACAGCTACCACTGGGAGCTCAACAACACGACATACACCGCGAGTGGCACGTACACCATTTCGACGGATTGCTCCACACAGGTGCTTGAGCTCACCTTGCACCAAACGCTTCCGGCGGGCTGGATCGTGCCCGGGCACATGTGTTCAACGGATGCTCCGATCGACCTATCCGCACTGGCCGCGACTCCGGGTGGCAGCTGGTCCGGCGTTGGGGTGAGCGGAACCTCCTTCGACCCGGCCATCGCTGGTGGACCGAGCATGGTCACATACACCGTCGGGAATGAGGCATGCGCTCAGACCGAGACCCACCAGATCACGGTGACCATGACACCCGATGCGGACGCTGGTCCTGATCTGGCACTTTGTGGACTCGAGGTCGAAATGAGCGCATTCCTGATGACCGGATCGGGCATCTGGTCAGGGAACGGAGATCTCCTGATCGCATCGCCCGGCGACCCAGCGACAACGATCTCCGTCACGGAGCCTGGTGCTCACACGCTGACCTGGACCGTTGCCGAAAATGGCTGCAGTGCATCGGATGAGGTGATCATCACCTTCCACGACCCTGCGATCGGGTTAAGCGTGGATGCCGGACCGGACCAGGTGCTCGAAGCGGTCAACAGCACCACGATCGAAGCCATCATTCCCGATGGGGTATCGGTCACCTGGTCCCTGCTGAGCGGAACGGCCGTCATCGAGGAACCCGGGATGCCCGCTACCATGATCGGGTCGTTGAGCACCGGCACCACCCTGCTGCTGGTGCGTGCCACCCTGGGCGAGTGTCCGGCCGGGAGCGATACACTGCGGATCGACATGAAGGACTTCTTCATTCCCGAAGGCTTCTCGCCGAACGCGGACGGGGTGAACGACCTGTTCGTCATAACCGGCATGAGCAACTACCCGGGCAGTGGCCTTCATGTGTTCAATCGCTGGGGGCAGGAGGTCTACGGCCACGATTCCTATGACAACACCTGGGATGGAAGCGCCCGCAACGGCAAGGACCTTCCAAACGATACCTACTTCTACACATTGAACCTGGGCGATGCCGGATCGTACAACGGCTACATCGTCATCAAGCGATGAGGTACCCGCTGCGCATCATCTCCCTCGCATTCGTGCTCAACGCCTTGGCCGGTGCCGGGCAGCATACGCCGTTGACCAGCCAGTACCTGTTCAATGGACTGGTGATCAATCCAGCGTATGCCGGCAGCCGGGATGCCTTGGCGGCCAACCTGACCTACCGCCAGCAATGGGTCGGCTTCGACGGCGCCCCGGTGACCCAGATGGTAAGCGTGCACTCTCCACTGGGCAGAAGGAAACTTGGCGCCGGTCTTCTCGTATACAACGACCGCATCGGCGTGAGCCAGGAGACCGGTGTGTTCACGAACCATGCCTATCGCATCCGATTCCGCAAGGGAAAGCTCGCATTCGGCGTGGGTGCAGGGCTCACCTTCCTGCGCAGTGCATGGACACAGGTGGCCATCCAACAAGCCAATGACATCGCCTTCGCGGCCGACCAGCGGAGCGCTGTCCGACCGAACTTCAGCGGTGGCATGTTCTATCACACCAAGACCTGGTTCGTCGGCCTTTCCTCGCCTTTCCTCATGCTCCACCGATATCCCGCAGGGAAGGAAGGATTCAGCCTTTCCGAGGCACGCGCGGATCTTCAACCGATGCTCACCGGTGGCCATCTCTTCGAACTCACACGCGACATCAAATTGAAGCCGACCGGTCTCATCCGATACCGTCGCTCGAGCGGCGTCCAAGCCGACCTGAGCACGAACCTCATCCTGAAGGAACGTCTCTGGCTCGGTGCCTCCTACCGGACCCAGGATGCCCTGATCGCCACGGTGGAAGTGCTGCCGACCCCGCAGTGGCGGATCGGCTATGCCTACGACCTTGGGATCTCGCGCCTGCGTACCAGCCATCAGGGATCACATGAGGTGATGCTCCAATACGAATTCGGATTCCGCATCCGGGTGAAGGACCCACGCTACTTCTGATGGCAATGACCAGGCATATCGCCAGTTGGCTCGCATTGTTCACAGCGGTGATGGCCCATGCGCAGGAGATCCATGAGGTCCGCCTCGTGGACCTTGGCCCCTTGGCAGAGGATTACGCTCCGGTGGTCATGGACTCGGGCATCGTCTTCTGCTCCATCCGCGAGACGGCGGCCACGGTCACCTTCAAGGACGCCGAGACCGGAAAGCCGCTCGCCGACCTGTTCTGGGCACCGTTCCGCGGTGACCGCATGGGGCCGGCCGTCCTGTTCAGTGCGAACATCACGACCCCGGTGAATGAAGGCCCGGCCAGCTTCACCGATGGCGGCAGGACGATCTGTTATACAAGGAACGTCGTGCTGCCCAAGAAGCTATCGAACCTGCGGGGGTCCAAGGCCCAGCTCGGCCTGTTCTTCTCCCGGCTGGAGTCCGATGCCTGGTCGGCTCCGCTCCCGTTCGAACACAACTCGACGAAACACTCGATCATGCACCCGGCCTTCACATCGGACGGGCGCTCACTCGTGTTCGCGGGCGATCTCGAAGGCGGGTCAGGTGGCATGGACCTATATATCTGCCATCGTGCAGGTGAAGGCTGGACCGTGCCGGAGAACCTCGGACCGACGATCAATGGTCCGGCCAATGAGGCCTTCCCGTCATTCGGACCCGACGGTGCGCTCTACTTCGCCAGCGATCGGGTCGGCGGTCTTGGAAAGCTCGATCTGTACCGCGCACAGGCCGGCAGCGGAACATGGGTCGATCCGGTCGCGCTGCCTGAACCGATCAACTCGATCGGCAACGACATCGGCATCACTCTCCGCAAGGACGGGCGCAGCGGCTACTTCAGCAGTGACCGGACCGGATCGGACCGGATCCACGCCTTCGTACGCACTGTGCCGAAGTTCCGCGATTGCACACCACAACAACCGAACAACTACTGCTTCGCGTTCCGTTCCCAACCGCACGCCGCCACGGCAAGCCTGCCGCTCGATCACTATTGGGAACTCGGTGATGGTACACGGGTGAAAGGACTTCGCGCCGAACATTGTTATCAGCATCCGGGCACCTATACGGTCCGCTCCCTTCTCGTTGACCGCAAGTCCGGAGCCATCTTCCATACGTTGAAGAGCCATGACCTCGAGGTGAAGGATGTGCACCAGGCCTGGATCAGTGCACCGGATACCGTTCGCACCGGACGGCCGCTCGGCCTTGATGCGCTCCTGAGCAACCTGCCAGGCTTCCAGACCGCCGAGTACCACTGGGACCTCGGGGATGGTGTGCTCCAGAAAGGGGATCGCATCCAGCATACGTTCAAAACGCCGGGCACCTACCTTGTCCGACTGGACGTCCTCTCCGCTCCGGATGCGGATGGCGTGATCGCGAACCAGTGCAACACGAGGCCCCTGGTGGTCATCGACCGGTTCCGCGACCATGAGGACCAGACCATCGTTGCCTACCAGGATGCCGTCGGCATCACGCACACCTTCGAGTTCCAGGAGCTCCCATTCGATCAGTTGGGCCTTGTGGCTGATGAGAACGGCGACGTCGCCTTCGCCGTGGAACTGTTCGCCTCCAAGGAACGTGTGAGCCTGGATGACCCGAAGTTCAGCGAGATCAAGAAGTTCTACCGCGTGGTGGAGCGCTTCGATCCGGAACGTGGGGTGTACACCTACTCGGTGGGCGAAGCGAAGAACGTAGAGGAGTTGTACGAAGTGTACAAGAAGGTGAAGGAGCTGCAGTTCATCGATGCCGAGGTCCACATGTTGCAGATCGAAAAGCTCATGGACCTGAGCGCGTTGGACTTCGCCTCGGTACGCGACCTGAACCGGACCAAGCTGCGGACCAACGCCATCCACTTCGAGTTCAAGAGCGCAGAACTGGGCGAGGGTTCCGAACCGGTCCTGGAGCAGGTCATCGGACTCCTGCGGCAGCATCCTGAACTGCAACTCGTCATCGAGGCGCATACGGACGACATCGGCAGCCGCGCCTACAACGTGGACCTGTCACAACAGCGCGCACAGAGCGTCACCCACTACCTGCAGGAGAACGGTATCAGTGGCGAACGCCTCGTTCCGATCGGCCATGGCAAGAACCAGCCCATCGCAAGCAACAGGACCGAGGAAGGCCGCAGCCAGAACCGACGCGTGGAATTCCGCGTGACGGTGAAGGGTGACCAACAGGCCTTCGAGAAGACGCGCTGACCGCACACCGGTCAGGTCACCCCGAATGGTATCCCGATCCTGTCGGGAACAAGCACACGGTTAGGTACATTCGTGACCATGCGTCGGTCCCGGCCATGGTGCCTGCTTCCCCTGATGCTCCTGTGCTGCACCCGAAGCGTGGCACAGGACGCTACGCAATGGATCGAGAACAGGGGGCAATGGCCGAGCTTGGTGGCCCATCGTGCCCAGACGCCGGATGCCACCATCTGGCTGGAACGGGGCGCCATCCTGGTCGACCAATTCGACGGGGCGGCCTTGAAGGCCATGGCCCACGCGCATGTGGGCACTGACCGAACGCCGGACCGGATCAGGCATCATGCCTTCCGGTTGGAACTGCTGGGTGCACAAGGGTCCACCCGGGTCGAGTCGATCGGGGTCAAGCGAGGCGCCTACAACTTCATACACGGTGATGATCCGGATCAGTGGGGGCACAACTGCCATGCGTTCAGCGCGGTCGTCCAGCATGATGTACTACCCGGCATCGACCTGCGCGTGCGTGCGCTACAGAACGGTATGAAGTATGACCTGATCGTGGCGCCCGGGACCGATCCCGGGACGATCTCCTTCCGTTACGCCGGCCTCGATAGCCTTGTCTTCAACCCGGAATATTTGACCCTTTGGACATCCCTCGGATCGGTCACGGAGAGCATCCCCCTTGCCTACCAGGAAAAGGATGGGGTCCGCACCTCCGTGGAATGTAGGTATGCAGCTAAGGAGGATTCCTATGGCTTCTTGCTGGGTCACTACGATCCGTCACTTCCGGTGGTGATCGATCCGACATTGATCTTCAGCACCTATTCCGGGTCCTTCGCGAACAACTTCGGGTACACGGCCACTTTCGACCGGGATGGATTCCTGTACAGTGGCAGCTCAGCCTTCGGCCAGGGTTACCCGATCACCCTCGGCGCCTACCAGACCACGCATGCAGGCGGCGACGGCCTGAATGATGGCATCGATATCGCCTTGACCAAGTACGACACCACAGGCACGTTCCTCGTCTGGAGCACCTTCCTTGGGGGAAGCAGTGATGAGCTGCCTCACAGCCTTGTTGTGAACGACAACGATGAACTCTTCGTGTACGGGACCACCAGTTCACCTGACTTCCCAACGACCAACGGTGCGTTCGACACGAGCTTCAACGGGGGGCCGGCCTTGAACCTGACCAATGGCCTTGGCGCCAATTTCCCCAACGGAACGGACATCGTCGTGGCTCGCCTCAGCGCGGATGGAAGCGAGCTGCTGGCGAGCACATACGTGGGCGGGACCAACAATGATGGCATGAACACGGCTGCCGGCCTCAAATTCAACTATGCGGATGAGGTCCGGGGCGAGGTGTTGCTCGATGCGAACGACAACGTGTATGTAGCTAGCAGCACGGCTAGCACCGACTTCCCATCGATCGCATCCTCGCTCCAGCCGACCTATGGAGGTGGCCCCCAGGACGGCGTGCTGATGAAAATGGACGCATCCCTATCGAACCTGGCGTGGTGCACCTATCTGGGTGGATCGGAGGCCGATGCCGTCTACAACATCGAGCTGAACGATGCAGGAGGCCTGTACATCGCCGGTGGCACACGCAGTCCGGACCTGCCGGTCAGCACCAATGCCCTGTACCCCACCTTCCAGGGTGGCACGGCCGATGGTTTCGTCGCCGAGGTATCCACGGATGGAGCGTCGGTGCTCGCGTGCACCTACTTCGGAAGTTCCTCCTACGACCAGTGCTACTTCGCGGACCTGGACCAGAACGGCGACATCTATCTGTTCGGCCAGACCCAGGCTCCGGCGGACATGTTCATCATCAATGCGGCCTACTCAACGCCGAACGCTGGACAGTTCATCGCGAAGCTCGATCCCGCGCTCACCACCATCCAGATCAGCACCCGCTTCGGACAGGGTGACGGGCAGCCGGACATCTCCCCCACCGCATTCCTCGTGGACTATTGCAACAAGATCTACGTGAGCGGCTGGGGTAGCGCCATTCAGGGCGGACTGCTCAGCACGACTGGACTGCCCGTGACCCCCGATGCCTTCCAACCCACCACGGACGGCAATGACTTCTACCTCGCGGTCCTCGATATCGACCTGAGCGATCTGTTCTATGCGACCTACTTCGGTGGTGGCGTGAGCGCTGAACATGTGGATGGCGGAACGAGCCGTTTCGATCGGCGCGGTCGCGTGTACCAGAGCGTGTGCGCCGGCTGTGGCGGCAACTCGGACATTCCCATCCATCCGCTTCCCGGCGCGGTGAGCCCGACGAACAACAGCGGGCTTTGCAACAACGCGGTGTTCAAGTTCGACATGGACCTTCCCGTGGTGGTGGCCGACTTCAATAGTACCGTGGACTGCCTGCCTGCACCTGTATCCTTCATGAACGCGAGTTACGGGGCGAGCAGCTATGAATGGTCATTCGGCGATAACACGACCAGCACCCAGACCGATCCCGGTCATGTCTATGCCGCACCCGGTGTCTACACCGTCCGGCTCGTGGCATCGAACCCGGGTGCGTGCAACCAGAGCGATACGACCTACCGCCAGGTGGTGGTGCTCGGTGGTGATGCTCAGGACCTGCCTGACACGCTCGTGTGCATGGGCGGAAGTGCACAGATCGGTCTGCTCCCCGTCGTAGGCCCGGGGATCTCCTATCAATGGTCGCCAGCCACCGGCTTGAGCAATGCGAACGTGGCGAATCCCATCGCGAGCCCGACCACTTCGACCACCTATACACTGACCATCAGCAATGGCACCTGTAACTCGGTGATGGAACAGGTCGTGGTGGTACGGGACCTGGCGATCGATGCGGGTGTGGACCGCACCGTTTGCGGACCGGATGCACAGGCTGTACTTGTGGCCACCGGTTCCGGGGACGTGAATTCCTTCCAATGGTCCACCTCCAATGCTTTCCTGGACATGTTGAACACCGCGCCAACGGACAGTACGGCGAGCGTTAGCTTGACCAATGGTGCATGGTATCATGTGCGTGGCACAGCCGGCGGATGCGTGGCCATGGATAGCGTATACATCGATGTATCCAATGGTGGGATCGCGTTGAACCCCGTGGAGGCCATCTGTACAGGCGATACCGGAGCGATCAACCTGCTCGGCGCGGACCCCGGCTCGACGATCCTCTGGTCCCCGGAGGACTTCATCACGCAGGGCCAGGGCACGGACCAGATATGGACCAACGCTCCCACCACCACGACCTACTTCGTATCGGTGACGGCTCCCTCGGGGTGTAGCTGGAGCGGCTCGGCACAACAGGCGGTGTCTCCGATCGATGCGTCGAGCATACAGGCAACAGCTGATCCGCTCGTGCTCGTGTCCGGCGGGAACGTGCAACTCCATGCGTTCCCGAACGGCCTCTCCTATTCGTGGTCACCACAGCAACCGTTGGATGACCCGACGAGTGACGCACCGATCGCGATCATCAACGCCACCACCCGGTTCACAGTGACCGTGAGCGACGGTATCTGTACCAAGGACGCCAGTGTGCTGGTGGAAGTACGCGAACTGGTGTGCGAGGAGCCGGACATCTTCGTGCCGAACACCTTCACACCGAACGGCGATGGGCAGAACGATGTGCTGTACGTGCGTGGCCGCAATATCGCCACCCTCGACTTCAAGGTCTTCGATCGTTGGGGCGAGCTCGTCTTCGAGACCACGGAAGTGTCGCGTGGCTGGGACGGCACCTACGAAGGGCGACCGGTCGATCCCGCGGTATTCGTGTATCACCTGACCACGTACTGCGTGGATGATCAGCAGTACTTCACGAAGGGTAATGTGACCGTGGTGCGATGAGAACCGTTCGGCGTCGCCTCATCCTGGGTGCCATGCTCGCTGTCGGGTTGGCATTGAGGGGAGCTTCCGTTTCGGCACAGGACATCCACTTCTCCCAGTTCTTCAATACGCCACTGGCGTCGGGTCCCGGCCTGATCGGTGCGTTCGACGGTGACTATCGGTTCAACGGGATCTTCCGGCAGCAGTGGCGCGCGGTGACCATCCCCTATCGCACCTTCGCTTTCGGCGGCGATGCGGCCGATGCGGCCGGTGTGAAGGGCCTGGGTCTTGGCGCCTGGCTGTTCAACGACAAGGCCGGGGATAGCCGGATGGACCAGACCCACTTGAGCCTCGGTGCCAGTTGGACGAGCCGCTTCGGTAACGATACAGAACACGCCCTGACAGGAGGCGTTCAATTCGGATTCACCGCGCTCTCGCTCGACCCGTCCGGACTCACCTTCGACAATCAGTACAACGGCTACTACTACGACCCCGACCTCGGTTCAGGTGAACAGTTCGTCCGAAGTTCCTCTGCGCATCCGGACGTGCATGTGGGCATCGCGTACCGGTACAAGGTGGATGACCGGACGAGCTTGCAAGCAGGCCTCGGGGTCTTCAACCTGACCACTCCGGAGATCCGCTTCTTGAGCGGGCCGAGCACCACCTTGGACCGACGTGCGAGCGGTCATGTCATCTTCAACTTCCCCGTGGCCGCCCGACTTGACCTGGTGCCCACGCTCCAGTTCATGACCCAGGGCGAATTCCAGGAGTTCGACATCGGATCCAACCTGCGCTACATCCTGCTTGATCGTTTTGGATTGAAGCGTGCCGTGCTCTTTGGTGCCCACTACCGCGCAGCGGATGCCGGTTATCTCTACGCCGGACTGGAGCATGACGATTGGACCTTCGGGATCAGCTACGACATCAATACGAGCGACCTTGTTCCAGCCAGCCGCAACCGTGGCGCGATCGAACTGACCGCGATCCGCATCCTGCGGAAACGACCCGCCATTCCGGTCCACTTCAAAGCGTGTCCGGCGCAGATCTGATGAACAGGCTTGTACGATATCTACTGCTTCTCATCGGATCGGGTACCGGGATCACGCTCCACGCCCAATCCGTGGAGCAATGGACCGCCTGGGGCGATGCGGCCTTCGCGAAGGAGGAGTATTACGGGGCATCACGCTTCTATGCCGGTGCGCTTTCCGTTGCCCCGGGCCGCATGAGCCTGCAATGGAAGCAGGCCGAGGCCGCCCGCCTGAGCAACCAGTACCAATTGGCGATCGACCTCTACGCACGCGTGTATCAGAAGGACGCCGGACGCACGCATCCGGAAGCATTGAAATGGCTCGGCGAGATGCAATTGTGCGATGGCCGATATGCGGATGCCCGAGCGACATGGAACAAGGTGTTTCAGAAGGAGAAGGACAAGGGGTCCGTCGCTGCCATCCGGGCGCGGAATGCGCTCGCCGGATGTGAACTCGCAGCGGTTCCGGCGAGCGATGAATTCGAGGTGCAGCATCTGCCCGCTCCGGTGAACACCAATGACAGCGAGTTCGGTGCGCGCGTCGGACCCGACAGCGTACTCTGGTTCACCAGTTTGCGGGGTGAATTGAACGATGAGGGTGAAGTGCAGGACACGGCCGCCTATCGCGTCGGGATCTTCAGCAGCCATCCAACGCAGCAGGGCTGGAAGGAACCGATATCCGAGTCCGCGGAACCTGATGACATGGGCCATGCGAGCGCCAACCCGATGTGGCCGGCGAATGGCGACCGCATGTACTTCACCCTGATCGATGGGGATGGAACGAAGCACATCGCGATGCGAACACCGAACGGCCCTACCCATGTCCTGAGCGGTCTGGATCAATACCCCGATGCCACCCAACCGTGGGTGGCGAGCGTACAAGGCCGTTCGGTGATCCTCTTCTCCGCCCAGGGTGGTGAAGGCGGCATGGACATCTGGTACGGCGACCTGGATGACCATTCGGTCTCGAATATCAGGAATACGGGACCGAGGGTGAACTCACCAGGCAATGAGGTCTCGCCTTCATTCGACGAAGCATCGGGCATGCTCTGGTTCAGCAGCGACTTCCACGCAGGCCTCGGTGGCTATGACATCTTCCGGATCATGTGGGAGGACCATCAAGACAGCCTGCAGAACGTACTGGCTTTGAACTCACCGGCGAATGACCTGTATCCTGTCCATCATTCACCTTCTGGGGTCGGCTGGTTGACCAGCAACCGGAAGGGATCCTTCGCCTCAAAGGGAGAGACCTGCTGCAACGACATCTACAGGTTCCGCGGTACGGCGATCGTTCTGAAGTCGGATACGGCCCTCGTAGCTGAAGTCGATACCGTCTTGACGGCCGAGCATGCCGTGCACCTTGATCTCATGACATTGCAGGAGCAATTCCCGCTCAAGCTTTACTTCCACAACGATGAACCTGAGCCCCGCACACGGTTCACCACCACCCGGCAGACATACGGTGCCACCTACGAAGCATACCGGAAGCTCTTCCCCACGTACCGGAGCGAGAATGAGGATCCGGTGGCGATCGATGCCTTCTTCGAGACCGAGGCGGAAGGTGGGCGGAGGAAGTTGGATGAACTCATCCAAGCCTTGATCCCTGCCCTGGACCAAGGCGAAAGGATCATCCTCGATGTGCGCGGCCATGCCAGTCCCCTTGCACTGAACGATTACAACCAGCACCTGAGCCGTCGGCGGATCGAGAGTTTGCGCAACCATCTGTACAACGTTGAGAACGGGCTGCTCCGGACCTACATGGACAGTTCTGCTGCCAATGGTGGTGTACTTCGCTTGCGGGTGCTTCCGTTCGGAGAGGAGCGCGCAGTGGCCGGTGTGAGCGATGATATCAACGACCTGAAGCGATCGGTATACAGCCCCGAAGCTGCGCGTGAACGCCGCATCGAAGTGGAACGCATCCACGTGGAGAAAGCAACGATCCCCATCGCCATGGCCATGGACTTCGACATGGGTACCGTGCGACGCGGTGAACCACGAACCTTTGAGATACCTGTGAGGAACGAGGGGTCGAAGGCGCTTCGCATCCTGAACGGCACAGCTTCGTGTGACTGTGTTTCCATCGAGGTCCCGAATGACGCGATCGCCATAGGAAATGAAGGGACCTTCATCCTACATTATACAGGCCGTACGCGCCCCGGACCCTTGGAACGCACCATCAACCTCGAAGTGGAGGGTTCGGCAACGCCCTACGTGCTGACCATCCACGGTAATGTGATCGAATGACCATGGAACTGCTGCTCCTGTCCAACTCCACCCTGCCCGGCGAACCCTTCTTCCAATGGCCGCGGACGCATGTGTCCGCCTTCCTGCGAGGCCGGAAGCGTCTGGCCTTCGTGCCCTTCGCGGCGACCGATGACATGCTGGAGACCTACGTGGAACGTGTAAGGCCCATCTTCGAAGAGATGGGTTGCGTGACCATCGGCCTGCACCGGGAGAAGGATCCGGCAAAGGCGCTGGACGGTTGTGATGCCGTGGCCGTTGGAGGCGGCAACTCCTTCCTGCTCCTGCGCGCCCTGTATCGGACCGGACTGATGAAGGCGATCACGAACCGTGTACGCGACGGCATGCCCTACCTCGGATGGAGCGCCGGAAGCAACGTGGCCTGTCCCACCATCATGACCACGAACGACATGCCGATCGCGGAACCACCCTCGCTGAAGGCCATGCACCTGATCCCCTTCCAGATCAATCCGCACTATACCGAAGCCACCATCCCCGGTCATGGCGGGGAGAGCCGCGACCAGCGCATCGCCGAGTTCCTGGCCGTCAATCCACAGTTGAAGGTCATCGGCCTGCGCGAGGGATCATTACTTCACCTGGGCCAGGGGCGGCTGACGCTCAGGGGCAGGGACATGCAGTTGTTCCAGGCGGGGTCACCGGCGACGACGATCGCAGACGGATCCGTGATGCATCCGGATCTGCGGATGGTCACGGATCACTGACAGCATTCCCTTCACAACTCGGCGGACCGGTGATCACCTGTGCCGCTGTGTGCAGGGAACTTTGTGGCTCACCGTTGCGCACAGGCACCGGTACCATACGAAATGCCGACCACGGCCGAAGCGGTCCAGGAGACCGGGACCATCACCACCTTCCTCCACGCACTGGGCATGGACCTCCTGATCCTGCTCAAGATCATCGCCATCATCGCTGCAGCGTGGCTCGTGGAGCGGATCATGCGGCTGATCCTGAAGCGTGGATATGCACGCCGGAAAGCCAAGGGACGGGACGAGTTCACGCAATACCGCTTCCTGCGCAACGCCGTGCGCACCGTGGTGGTCGTGGCAGCCTTCTTCGCGGTGATCTACAGTATTCCATCGCTCCGGTCCTTCGCGTTCACGCTCTTCGCCGGGGCCGGCCTGCTTGTCGCCATCCTCGGTTTCGCCGCACAGAAGGCCTTCAGCGACATCATCAGCGGGATCTTCATCGTGGCCTTCAAACCCTTCCGGGTCGGTGATGTGATCCAGGTCGGTCAGCAGGGCCTCTTCGGCACCGTGGAGGACATCAACCTACGGCATACCACCATCCTCACCTTCGAGAACCGCCGTGTGGTGATCCCCAATTCCATCATCGGTGAGGAACGCATCGTCAACAGCAGCATCCGCGAGGAGGCCACCTGCCAGTTCGTGGAGATCCCGGTGGCGATCGATGCGGACATCGATGCGGTGAAGCGCATCATGCAGGAGGAGGCGAAGGCCCATCCATCCCAGTTCGACAAGCGAAGTCCCGAGGAACGTGCCGCTGGAGAACCGGAAGTGGCCGTGCGTGTGATCGACATCAAGGATGGCAGCCTGCTCATCCGGGCGTACGTGTGGGCACCGGATCCCGTGACGGCGCGTGTGATGCGCTACGAACTGAACGAAAGGATACTGAAGCGGTTCAAGGAGGAGCACATCGGTGTGGCCCTGCCCATCCGACACCTCGTCCAGCACAACCCGTTCATCCCCTCGACCATCGACGACCATGGATAAGGAAGGCCGAAGTGCTTCACGAAACGAACACCGACCATGAAGAAAGTCCGTCACCGTTCCGGAAAAGCAGGTCTGCCACCGGGGTCCTTCGTTGGAGTGGATGACAGCCACGGTGCCAACACCAACATCCGGCTATTCGAATATGGACCGGACCATGTTCATGAGCGCCGTCTTGCCACCATAGACGAGTTCAGCACACTTTCCGAGGGCTGTGAGAAGGTGTGGATCGACATCGACGGCTTGAACAACGACGGCACCATGCTGTCCGTGGGTGAACGCTACGAACTGCATCCATTGCTGATGGAGGACGTATTGAACACGGACCATCGACCGAAGATGGAGGAGTACCAGGACACGCTCTTCATCGTGGCCAAGATGCTCAGCCTGGACGAGGAGACGGGCGGCATACACACCGAGCAGATCTGCTTCGTCCTGCGTCAGGGATTGGTGATCTCCTTCCAGGAACGGCCAGGGGATGTGCTCGAGCCCGTGCGCGAGCGCCTCCGTCAGGGCATGGGCCGCGTGCGCCGCGCGGGTACGGACTACCTCGTCTACGCCCTCCTCGATGTGATCGTGGACAACTACTTCCTCATCGTTGAGGCGCTCGGGCAGCGTATCGAGGCGCTCGAACGCAAGGTGATGCTGAAGCCGGGCAACGAGGACCTGCTCACCATCCAGGAGCTCCGCAGCCTCCTGATCGGCGTGAACCGATATGTGACCCCGACGCGCGAACTCGCCGGACGCTTGAACACCCTGCAGAGCGCACTGATCGACAAGAGCACGCGGCGCTACATCAACGACCTGCAGGACCATACCGTGTACATCGCCGAGACGATCAACACCGATCGCGAGATCCTCACCAGCTTGGAGAACACCTACCATGCCATGCAGAACATGCGCATGGGCCAGGTGATGAAACTGCTTACGGTGATCAGCACCATCTTCATCCCGCTCACCTTCATCGTGGGTATCTATGGCATGAACTTCAAGCACATGCCCGAGCTGGAGTGGCACTACGGCTATTTCCTGGTGATGGGCGCCATGGCGATCCTGGCGGTGGTGATGCTCGCCTGGTTCCGGCGGAAACGGTGGCTGTGACCGCGACCGGTCGATCGGACCGCTTCCACATTCGTCCGATCAGTTGAGCGATACCATGTTCCACGAACCTATTTTTGCCGTGCAATGCACCAGATGACCATCGCCACGGATCGTTCCCGGCCATCGTCGTATGCACCTTCGGCAGTTGCCACGATCGGTCAGGCACGCCCCCCCTTCCGCTGATGAACGCTCGAAGCCACATCGTGAACCGGCTCCGCTTAGCCTTCCACGTACAACGGCTTCCGCTTCTTTCCTTTGGTACCGCACGGCAGGTCGTGCCTCAGTTCACCTCATCTGAACCGCATCTCCCCCCTTCGAACGAAGCATGAAGACCCGTTACATCGATCTGATCGAACAGACCTTCGACTTCCCCAGGGACGAATTCAAGCTGGATGATGACCAGCTGCTGTGGAACGACCTGCCCTTGACGGAGCTCCTGGAGAAGCACGGCACGCCCCTGCGGATCAGCTACCTGCCCAAGATCGGCGAGAAGATCGAGATGGCACGCAACAGCTTTGCCAAGGCCTTCGAGACGCATGGGTACACCGGCACCTACGAGTACTTCTACTGCACCAAGAGCAACCACTTCAGCTACGTGATCGACAAGGTGCTGGCCAAGGGGGTGAACCTGGAGACGAGCAGCGCCTACGACCTGGAGATGATCGAGCTGCTCATCGAGCGC
>JAGQVR010000418.1 GCA_020437875.1 Flavobacteriales bacterium | reverse complement strand
CACCTGGATCACTGCGGAAGGCGCCGCTGCTGAGGGTACGCACCACATGGTTCACGGCTTGGCGCAGGCCGGCGTATTCCTTCTCCTCCAACAGTCCCTGTAGGCGGCGCACCGTATCGCGGCCGGGGAAGGCCCAGTAGCGCTCCAGGCGCATCAGGTCGTTCAGCAGGGCCTCCACCTCGGCGGGTGTGGCTCGGCCCTCGTTCAGGTCCATGGCGGCCAGCTTCAGCTGGTCCCAGGTGTGGCTGCGCAGGCGTGCGGCGTTGTAGTGCTCGCGTTGGGCGGTGCGGGTGTCGGGCATGGCGGGTGGCCGTGCGCCGGGAGAGGGCACAGGGTTTCGGAAAGATAGGGGAGGTGGGGGAATCGTCATGAGGCCTACGTTGTATGTACGCCATCAGTGAAGGTGAGTTCAACACTATCCTGTATCGAGTGGAATACCTCGGAGGCCGTTGAGAAGCTCACGGCCTGGAGCATAAAAAGGATGGCACCTCGTGGATCAACTTCACTTACACGGCCCATCCAGCGGCATACTTCCTTCCCAGCGGTGGCCGGCTTCCACATAGGAGAGGCTGTCACGGAAGACGGGGGTGAGGCCGTCCATGCTGCGGGTGGCGTCGCAACGGTCGGTATGCAGGGCGCCATCCTCGAAGGTGGCGAAGACGAGGTAGTGCTTGCCGGGAATGAAGTGGAAGCCGCAATCGTCCGCGTCCATGGCGCTATGCACGGTGGTCGTTTCACTGGACTCGCCCTTGATGGAGCGGGTGACCTGGAAGCGGGTGCTCGTGTGTTGGATGACGTCGCGGGCCACGGGCTTGATACCGCTTTGAGCGTAGGTGGTGTCGTTGCCCAACGCGGTGCCCTCGAACACGACGCTGGAGGCGCAATAGGCATCGTCCAACCGGATGGTGGGGCAATCGCAGCCCTTGTGCAGCTTTACGTCCTGCGCGGTTGCCGCACCGCTGATCAAGGTGGATAGGAGATAGGGGAGGATGGTGTGCATGTATTTCATGATGGGGAAGGGACCGCAAGCATTGTACCGGGGAGAGTGTTTCACCACCCCGGCTTGTGCCGGGGCAGGCGCCGACACAGAGAAACGGAGGAATGCAGGAAAGGTGTGGCCTCAGCGCCCCGATCCGAGTAGATGGAATGACAAGTGGAGGCCATGGGAGGCCTGGTCCAACACAAGCGAGCCGACGCATTGGCCGCTGTCCGGGAAGTGCGATCTTAAGCCTCGTGAAAGCCATCCCGGTCCGAAGCCTGTCCACGGCGGATACCTCCTTGCGATTGTCGGATGAGTTCGACATCCGATCGATCGACCGGGTGTTGGACGGCAAGGACATGGTGCAGGCCTTGCACCGGCATGATCACTATTTCCTGCTCGTGATCACCGAGGGGGAAGGGATGCACGAATGTGATTTCCGACCGCACACGGTCGTGCCGCATACCATCTATGCCATGCGGCCGGGTCAGGTGCATCGCCTTGATCTTAAGGCGGGGTCCAGTGGCTACATCGTCCAGTTCAAACCGGACTTCCTGGCTCTGGGCGACCATGGTGCGCGGCTCGTGCTTCGGCGGGCCGGTCACCTGGAAGAGGTGCGGATGGAGGAGCCACAGTACGCCGGTCTACGGGGTCTTCTGGACCGCATCGCCAAGGCATACGACGATCGGAAGGAGGGGCACCTGCTCATCGTTCGCGCCTATCTGGGTGCCTTCCTGGCGGACCTGGTGCTCTGCGCACCCATGACGGAGAAGGGGCCGAACAGCTATGCGCGGGAGCGCTTGGAGGAATTGTTGGAGCTGATCGAGACGCGTGTGCACGACACCAAGGAAGTGGCGGCCTATGCGGACCTCATGCACCTCTCCAACTTCCAGATGAACGCCATCGCGAAGCAGGGCACGGGCCGAACGTGCAGCGAGTTGATCAACGACCAGATCATCCTGGAGGCGAAGCGTTACCTGCTCGCCACCACCGATCAGGTAGGCCAGGTGGCCGACAGGCTCGGCTATGAGGATGTGTCCTACTTCATCCGCTTCTTCAAGAAGCACACGGGGCACACGCCGGAGGGCTTTCGGCAGAAGTCCGCTTAAGTGCTGTTCGATCACGCGATCGTCCTAT
>JAGQVR010000417.1 GCA_020437875.1 Flavobacteriales bacterium | reverse complement strand
CGCACGCGCTCCATGTGAGCGGCCCGCTGGCGATGGTGGCCGCCGGTATCCTGATCGGCAACCAGGGGAAGCGATACGCCATGAGCGATACCACGGCCGAATACGTGGACAAGTTCTGGGAACTGATCGACGAGATCCTGAACGCGGTGCTCTTCGTGTTGATCGGACTCGAGCTGTTGATCATCGATCTTCGGCCCGCGTACTTCGCGATCGGTGCACTGGCCATCGTCCTCATCCTGGCCGTTCGCTACATCAGCATCTGGGCGCCAGCGCAGCTCATCCGTTTCAAGGAGCGCATCTCACGCGGCACCATCGTATTGCTCACCTGGGGCGGCTTGCGCGGCGGCATCAGCATCGCTTTGGCACTTTCGTTGCGACCGGAAATGGGGAAGGAGCTCTGGGTGCCGCTCACCTACATCGTGGTGGCCTTCAGCATCCTGGTGCAGGGGCTCACGATCGGTCGATTGGCGAAGAAGGTGGAGGTGAGCTAATATCGCTTCGGCCTGGCAGTGCATCCTCCCGTACCCTTTCAAGTCGCCTCAGCCTTTGTGGAGGCGCCCACCACCCCCTCCATCGCCTCTTTCGCCTCATGTACGCCCTTCACTGCCTGTCCCGCACTAGCGGGATTCTGCACGCTGATCCTGAGGGTCCCGGTCTTCTCTTATACCTTGATGGTAGGCATCCTTGACCGGTTACTTTGTACTGAGTGAGGAATTGCCTGTTCATGAACCAGCGTGTTTTACTTAAGGCCTGTTTGGTCTTTTACCTCTATGCCGTTGGTTGCTCATCTGGTCCAGAAGGCCTGGTGGTCGATCGGCAATTGGAGAGTGACACGGTTAATACCGCCCCGCATCAGGGCACGGTCCGACATGATCCCATCGGTACATGGGTGCTGACGGAGTTCCACGACAGTATTGCAGTCCATCGGCGTATCGGGCGTTATCGCATGCCAGTTCCCGCCTGGACCGCACTGGTGCTACACGTGGATAGCGACACCGTTCGGTGTAGCGGCATTCTCCTGCCGGGGGTGAGGAGGTTCCCTCGTGCAGGGCAGGACACGATCATGGCGATTGACGACTACGGCCCACAGACCTTCATCCATGACCCGGTCGCGGATAAGGTGCGCGTGGTCTGGATGAACCAGGCAGTTCCGGGGCAAAAAACCATATTGCACTACCGCCGACTGCGCCGCGATGAACGCCATCTGCTGGAATGTATTGATGGCGTTTCCCTGGACCCTAAAGTCGGTTTCAGGTCCAACTACCATGCGTACCTGACCCGGCTCTTGTTCGAAGGCCGCTATGACCCCTTGGATGATGGTCAGCACGGGTTCCGTATCGACAGGGAGGGGAGGATCTCTGGACATCCCATCTGGAACGATTTCTACTTCCACGACTACTTTGGAACAATGCACCCGTGGAGGGATTCGGATGGCCTGATCTTTACTGACACGACAGCCCGTTGGCCTAATGGAAGATCTGGGTTCGGTTGGGCCTTCTCTGCCGACACACTCATCCTCCTCCCTATGATCACCGATGGCGACTACTGGTATCCAGCCAAGGGCGAGGTCCGCTTTCTGAAGCGAACGGAACGGAACTAAGCGACCACACCCACCACCCCCTCCATCGCCTCCTTCGCGTCGTGTACATCCTTCACGTTCTGCACGCTGATGCGCAAAGTCCCGGCCTTCTCGTACACCTTGAAACGCTTCGGTTGGGCTTGCACCGCGCGCAGCACGGCGTTGAACGAATCGCTCTCGAAGAAGCCGTGCTTCTGGTCGGCGATGAAGGTGCCGATGAGCGTGCCCTTCTTCAGCACCATCTTCTCCAGGCCCATGCGTTGGCCCAGCCAGCGCAGGCGGATGCCTTCCATCAGCTCGTTCACTTGGTGCGGGATCGGCCCGAAGCGGTCGGTGACCTCGTCGGTGAAGCGCTGGAGCTCGCCCTCGTCCTATGTCGTCGAGCTTGCGGTAGAGCGCGAGGCGTTCGGCGGTCTCGCTCACGTAGCTGTTGGGGATCAGCATGGTGAGGTCGGTCTCGATGATGCAGTCGTCGCTCTGGTCGCGGCGTGAGCCACGGGCCAGCGCGCTGCTACCCTCCTGCGCATCGGCGAAGAGCTCC
>JAGQVR010000416.1 GCA_020437875.1 Flavobacteriales bacterium | reverse complement strand
CTATGCCTACAGCGTGCCGCTGGACAAGTGGAACCTCGCCGACCAGGCCTGCGACTACGCCTTCATCGGGAAGCACCGGATCGACTTCGAGATCCCCGGCACGCTGGGCATCGTGCAGGAACACGCCACCTGGCTGCTGGACCGCGACAAGGAACGTCACTATCCGCAGGTGAGCGCGAAGGACTACCGGTCCGGGGTGGAACTGCACCCGCGGTTGAACTTCGTGCACTGCACGTTGAAGGACGTGGACGCCGCCTTCCTGGCACAGGTGAAGAACGATCCCACCGCCGTGCTGCTGCTGGACACCTGGAACGACCACGGCATGGCCGAGCAGCGCCGGCTGATCATCGAACTGATGCAGCAGGACTGCGATGTGCCGGTGATCCTCGGGCGGGCCTACGGTGACATCTCGGAAGAGCAGCTCCAGCTCTTCTCCGCCACGGACCTGGGCGCGCTCCTGTTGGACGGTCTGGGCGACGGCATCTTCATCGCACCGGAAGGTGTGGGCAGCGATGCCTCGGCGAACCGCCTGGCCTTCGGCATCCTGCAGGCCACGCGCACCCGCATCAGCAAGACGGAGTACATCAGCTGCCCGAGCTGCGGGCGCACGCTCTTCGACCTGCAGGAGACCACGGCCAAGATCCGCGCGCGCACCAGTCACCTGAAGGGTGTCAAGATCGGCATCATGGGCTGCATCGTGAACGGCCCCGGTGAGATGGCCGACGCTGACTTCGGCTATGTGGGCACCGGCCCGGGTGTGATCACGCTGTACCGCGAGAAGGAGGTGGTGAAGCGCAACGTGCCCAGTGCCCAGGCCGTGGACGAACTGATCGCCCTGATCAAGGAGCACGGCATGTGGGTGTCCCTTCCCTCCAGTCGGGATGACGAGGCGGTGGAGGGGTGACCTTCGCCGCTGGCACCACCTATCTTTGAACTATGCGTACGCTGGACCGCATCACGATTGAGCCGGAGGTCATGGGTGGCAGGCCCTGCATCCGGGGCAAGCGCATCACGGTCAACATCATCGTGGGTCTGGTCGCTGCCAAGCACAGCCGGGAGGACATCATCAGGCTGTATCCCTTCCTGGAGGACGAGGATATTACGCAGGCCTTACAGTATGCGGCTTGGCGCTCCAATGAGGAAGAAGTGCCGATCCATCGGGCATGAAGTTCCTGGTGGATGTCTGCCTTTCCCGCGAGGTGGCCGGGGCAGTGGCTGCTGCACAAGGCAATTGCCTGCATTGGCTCGCGATCGGACCTGACAATGCCCGGGACAGCGAGATCATGGCCTGGTGCACGACGAATGATCATGTGCTGATCACCGCCGATCAGGACTTTGGCAGCATTCTGAAATATACCGGCGCCAAAGGACCAAGCGTCATCCTGTTGCGCACGCCCGACCATGCACCGGCTACCGTGGTACCCTTGGTGCTTGATGTCATCGAACGCTTCGCGAAGGAGTTGAAGGACGGCTGTCTGATCGCGGTCGACGAGCGGGCGGCACGTCTGCGACGGCTCCCGATCGAATGAAGTGGCCGTGGAGGGGTAGCTCGACTACCTTCGGCGCAACACCCAAGTCATGCGTTCCCTTCTCGCGTTGTTCCTGGTGCTCCCCTTGGTGGCGCCCGCTCAATCCCTCGACCAGCTCGCCTCCTGGATGACAGGCTCCTTCAGCAGCGCGGCGCAGGCGGAGGCCGACACGAACTACTACACCATCGAACTGGAGATGGCGCGCATCTGGCCGGAGCGTACGGATGGCGTGTGGCTCTACGTGGAACAGGCCGTGGCCGCGAAGAAGGAGAAACCCTATCGGCAGCGCGTGTACCACGTGCAGCAACTGGACGACAGCACCTTCACCAGCACCATCCTGAAGATCGAAGGAGGCGAACGCTTCTTCGGCGGCTACGCGGACCCGGCCCTGTTGGACAGCCTGCACGAAGGTCTGCTCACCGAACTGGAAGGGTGTGCGATCACCCTGCACAAGCGGGGCGATGCCTACGTGGGCAGCACCGACGGACGGGCCTGCACGAACGCCTGGGGCGAGGCCGTCTATGCCACGAGCGAGGTGATCCTGAGCAGCGGCCGGATGGTGAGCTGGGACCGTGGCTACAACGATGCCGGCGAGCAGGTCTGGGG
>JAGQVR010000415.1 GCA_020437875.1 Flavobacteriales bacterium | reverse complement strand
CGAACGCCGCATCGACCAGATCCGCGCCTCGCTGCCGGAGGATGCGGATGATCCCGTGGTGCGCCGCTTCAGTACGGACGAGATCCCCATCCTGCGCCTCAGCGTGAGCAGTCACCTTTCGCCCGGGGACCTCTACCAGTTGCTCGACGACCGCGTGGCGCCCATCATTAGCAACGTGAGCGGTGTGGGCAGCGTGACCCTCATCGGCGCGCAGCAGCGTGAGATCCAGGTGGTGATGGACAATGACAAGCTGAAGGCCTACGGGATCAGCCCCGGTCAGGTGGCCCAGGCCGTGAGCGCCAACAGCAGCACCTATCCGGCCGGCAATGTGGAGGGCGGCGACGATCGCCTCTCGATCAACCTGGATGCGCGGGCCATCACCGTGGACGACCTGCGTCGTACCGTGGTGCGCGAGAGTGCGGATGGCTCGCGGATCCTCCTGCAGGACATCGCCGCGGTGACCGACGGCCTGAGCGAGGCCACCACCTACAACCGCATCAACGGGCAGCCGGGCATCGGCATGCAGATCGTGAAACAGAGCGACGCCAATGCGGTGGAGGTGAGCAAGGGTGTGAAGGCGCGTCTATCGCAGCTCAAGACCGAGCTGGCGGACACCGGCTTCGACTACAAGATCGCCATCGACCAGAGCCTCTATACGCTCAGCAGCGCCAACGCCGTGATGTTCGACCTGATGCTCGCCGTGCTCATCGTGGGCGTGGTGATGCTCGTCTTCCTGCACAGTTTGCGCAGCTCCCTCTTCGTGCTCGTGGCCCTGCCCAGCGCCATGATCCCCACGTTCATCCTCATGTACGCGTTCGGCTTCTCGCTGAACCTGATGACCTTGATGGCGCTCTCGCTGGTGGTGGGCATCCTGGTGGATGACAGCATCGTGGTGCTGGAGAACATCTACCGCCACCTGGAGATGGGCAAGACCCGTTGGACCGCCGCGCTCGAAGGGCGGAACGAGATCGGCTTCACCGCCATGGCCATCACCTTGGTGGACGTGGTGGTCTTCCTGCCGCTCGCGCTCAGTGGCGGCATGATCGGCAACATCCTGCGCGAGTTCTCGCTCGTGGTGGTCTTCAGCACGCTCATGAGCCTGGTCGTGGCCTTCACGCTCACACCGCTCCTCGCATCGCGCTGGGGCAAGCTCGAGCACCTGACGAAGGACACGCTCTGGGGCCGCTTCAGCCTCGGCTTCGAGCGCGCGATCGACCGTCTGCAGGCCTGGTATGGGAACATGCTCGCGAAGTCCCTGCGTCGTAAGCGTTGGGTGCTCATCACGGTGCTGGTGCTCATCATCGGCTCCATCGCGCTGCTGCCGGCCGGATTCATCGGCGCCACCTTCATCCCGGATAGCGACCGCGGCGAGTTCCTGGTGCAGCTCGAGACCGCACCGCAGGCATCGCTCGCCCTGACCGATCAGCTCACCCAGGAGGCCGAGCGCATCATCCTGAAGCACCCCGAGGTGATCGACGCGTTCACGAACGTGGGCACCCAGAGCGGGCAGATGGGCGGCAGCGGATCGGCCAACGCGAACCTCGCGGAGATCAACGTGAAGCTCGTGCCCAAGACACAACGTCCGTTCTCCTCGGTGGAGTTCGGCACCATCCTGCGCGATGAACTCGGCCAGATCCCCGGCCTGAAGACGACCGTCACGCAGACGCGCATCACCGGCAGCGCCAACACACCGATCCAGATCGCCGTGAAGGGAACCGACATGGACAGCTTGTGGAAGGCGGCCCGCATGATCAAGGCGATCACCGCCGCTACGCCCGGCAGCGACTACGTGCAGTACAGCACCAAGAGCCCCAAGCCCGAGGTGCGCGTGCGCCTCGACCAGGACCGCATGGCGGCGATGGGCTTCACCAGCACCGACATCGGCATCGCGGTGCAGACGGCCTTCCGCGGCAACGACCGCAGCAAGTTCAAGGAGGGCGGCGATGAGTACCCGATCAACGTGCGACTGGACCAGGAGGACCGCCGCGACGTGAACAGCGTGCGCGACCTGATGGTGACCAACAGCAAGGGCGCGACCGTTCAGCTATCGCAGCTCGCCGAGGTGTACGAGGATGTGGGCAGCAGCGTGCTGCAGCGTACGGACCGCTTGAACAGCATCACCATCAACAGCGCGGCGGTG
>JAGQVR010000414.1 GCA_020437875.1 Flavobacteriales bacterium | reverse complement strand
AGGATCATGTGAAAGAAGCGGCTCATGGTCTGCCCGCGAATATCCAGGTCGAGTTCAAGGGCACGATGCAGAACGCGGATATCATGGCCTGGTATCGAACGCATCCGGTCGATGTGTTCGTGCATCTGGCGGAACTGGAGGGGGGTGTGGCTGTTGCGGCCCAGGAGGCGGCGAGCTTTGGCATCCCGCTGCTCGTGGCAGATTCCGGCGGGGTGCGGGACCTCGTAAATGCGCGCACGGGCGTGCTTCTCCCGCAGGATCCGAGCCCGGACGAGGTGGCCCGGTTACTGAACGGATTCCAGGCTGGCCCGATGGCCGATTCCACCTTTCGTGCTGGGGTGCGGCAGGCTTGGGCCGAGGGATTTGAAGCACGTGGTGTCTTCCAGGCTTTCGTGGACAGGGTGTTGGGCGATCACGGGTGTGTCGTGGAAGCGGAGTAGGCTTCCTTGTGCGCTTTTACCGAAGTGGCGACCTTTGCGGGCAGCTCCATGCGCATCGCGGTCGTTATCCCATGTTTCAATGTCGAACACCACGTGGACGTGGCCGTGCGCTCGATCATGGACCAGACCTATTCCGAGTTGGACGTCTTCGCCATCGATGACGGATCGACCGATGGTACCAAGGCACGACTGGAAGACCTGGAGAGGACCTATGCGGGGCGCTTCCGGTGGACGAGTGGTCCGCGTAGGGGTGCCTGTGCCGCGCGCAACCTGGGACTGGCCAACACCACAGGGGACTACGTCCAGTTCCTTGATGCGGATGATGCTGTGCTCACGGACAAGCTGCACCGCCAGGTGGACCTGGTCAGAGCCACGGGCATGCCGGACCTCGTGGTGGCCGACTTCCTCAATGTATATGAGGACGGTCGCGAGGAGAAGGTCATCGCGAAAGAGGGAAGCCCGTGGATGGCTTTGGTACGCACCCAACTGGGCACTACCAGTTCCAACCTGTTCAAGCGAACGGCGCTTGAAGCGGTGAACGGCTGGAAAGAGGACCAGGCGAGCAGTCAGGATTACGAGCTCATGTTCCGGATGTTGAAGAACGGGGCCCGGGTGGCTTGGGATCCGTTCGTGAGCAGCCTCGTGCTCAAACGAAGCCATGGCTCGATCAGCCGCACCGGCCTTCGGGACAATTGGATCCGATTCATACACCTGCGTCGGGCCATGCGCGATCACATGCAACGGACCGACCGGAATGGATACGCTGCGGAGATAGCGGCGGCGGACCAGGTCATCTTCATGGCGATCCGGGTGCTGGCGAGGCATGACCCGAAGTCGGGCCACCAAGCCTTCAAGGAGAACCTTCCGGCCGGCTTCGTTCCCGATGCCACCTCGGCCACCACGCCCTTGTACAGCGGTTGCTATCGGTTGATCGGCTTCCGAGCCACGGATCTGCTGGCACGATCCTTCAGTCTCATGCGGGACCGTGGTACATGAGTCCTTGGCCGGAGGTTCATCGGATTTCCGCTCAGGGTCCGCATCTTCGCACGGTCGAATGAGGAAACTGTTGGTGGTCGTGGGAACACGGCCCAATTTCATCAAGGTCACGCGCATGCGTTCGGTCGCTGCCCAACGCGGCGATTGGGAGGTCCGCCTGGTGCATACCGGCCAGCATTTCGATGACCGGATGAGCACCGTGTTCTTCGAACAGTTCGGTCTGGTGCCCGATCACTGGCTGGAAGTGCCGCCGGGTACGCCCAACGCACAGATGGCCAATATCATGCTCGGCCTGGAACGGGTGGTGGCCCAGGAGCGGCCGGATGCCATGATGGTGGTGGGTGATGTGAACAGCACGCTTGCCGCCGCGATCACCGCGAACAAGTGTGGGGTCCACCTTGTGCATCTGGAAAGCGGTCTTCGGAGCCGTGACCGGGGCATGCCTGAGGAGATCAACCGCATCCTCACGGACCGCATCACCGATCGCTTCCTCGTGACCGAACCGAGCGGGACCGAGAACCTGATCACGGAAGGCGTGCCTGCGGACAGGATCCACTTCACGGGGAATACGATGATCGATACCCTGGTGGCCTTCGAGGACAGGATACAGGCATCCGATGTGTTGCAGCGCCTCGATCTCGGCGATGGTGGACAGGTGTTGATGACGATCCATCGGCCGGCGACAGTGGATGATCCTGATCGCCTCACCGACCT
>JAGQVR010000413.1 GCA_020437875.1 Flavobacteriales bacterium | reverse complement strand
GGAGTCCCGCTACCTCGCATTGTCCACACCGGTGGCCGCGTTCGATGATGTGCGCCTCTCCCGGATCACCGCAGCGGAACTCTTCAAGGACCGGGGTGTTGAGCTCTTCACAGAGCTCGACCGCCTCGCCGGTGACAGCATCACCGACGGGTGGATCACCACTCGTCCGGGCGAGCGCATCTTCCACACCTCCTTCGACGACCGGCCGACCGAGCATGTCTACGCCGGGACGGGTGCCTACAGCGGGTTGAAGCGGGAGGTGAACACCCTGCTCACCGTGCCCGCGAACAGCCTGACGGAGGGTGAGCGCTACGTGGCCAGCTACTGGACCTATACCCGAGGACACCTACGCAACCACGCGCTCACCTGCGTGGCACAACGCGATCCCGGAAGTGGCCGCGAGGATTGGATCACCTGCGGCGACATGCGGTTCGCGCGGATCGTGAACGGCGATTGGTCGTTGGTGGAGCTGCCCTTCACCGCGAACAAGGATGAGGACGAGTATCGGATCTTCGTGGAGGGTCGCCGGAGCTACCGCGATACGATCTGGTGCGACGAGGTGATGGTACGTCCCGCGTACACCCACACCTTCAAGGTGCTCGAACGCACCGATGGCCGGATCACGAAGGTGATCTTCAATGGTCAGATCCTCACGCGCCCGCGGTAGTGCCGGGCCACGCGCATCAGTGCGAGCGGCACCTTGATGCCGTCCGATAGCTTCACCTTGGAGCCGCGCATCTCGTGCCAGACGGTCAGCGGCACCTCCTTCACCGCTTCGCCGAGACGTTCACGCCCTGTGATGGCCATGCAACGCCAGAGCAGCTCCACATCGAACAGCCATCGTGTGAGGAAGGCTTCATTGAACAACGCCTCCACCTGGTCAGCGCGGATCAACTTGGCACCGCACTGGGTGTCGTAGACCGGTACATCCAGCTGCATGCTTACCAGGGTCGCGAACACGCGACCCATGTAATGCCGTGCCGTTGATCGCTTGATGTCGGTGCTGCCGAGAAGCTGCACGCGACTGCCCATGATGATCACCGGCTCGTTCGCAGCGCCCGCCTCCAATAGGTGGAAGGCTTCGGTCAAGGGCGTGGCGAGGTCGGCATCGAAGTAACCGATGTAATAGGCATCCGGCCAGCGTTGCAAGGCGGCGAGCATCCCCTGGCGAACGGCTTCCCCCTTGCCTCCGTTCTTGGACGCCACATGCACCAGCACGCGCTCGGGATGCGCATGAGCCAGATCCGTACATCGGGCAGCCGTGCCATCGGAACTGCCATCATCCGAAAAGGCCAGGTGCAGACCGGGTTCGCGGCGTAGCAGCTCATCCAGCTCCGCAAAGGGTAGACGCTTCTCCTCGTTGAAGCAGGGGATGACCAGGTGAACGCTACGGGGCATCATCAACTACCGGTGCTGGCGCAGCGGACGGCCAAAAGTAGCCCCGGGATCCAGCACCGCCCTCCATCACAACGGCCAGGGGTCAGCCATTATCCGGAACTGGAAGGGATCGCTCACCGGATCACCATCGGCGGTCAACCACGCCCGCACGATGAAGCGACCCTTGTCCACGGGGCGTTCCACCACAAGCCCTTGCATGTAAGTGGTGCCGGGAGCGATGTCGGTCTCCAAGGAGGTCCGGAACGCGCTCTCCTGATAGATGGTCCCATCCTCGCGCAATAGTTCATAAGTGAATTGCAGCGGCGTTCCGCGAACGGTGCATGAAGCAATGCGACGATCCCCTGCGTTCTCCAACCGGATCGGTATCACGGTGAAGCGGTCCGGTACCATGCGGTAAGAGCCCTCGGGCCCGCTCATGCGCAATTGATCCAGGACGTGCGTGGAGTCCACCGAGTTCACCCAGGTGTATCCCACATCCTGTGGGAAACGGAAGTAGGCGGAGTCCAAGCTTTGCAGCCCGAACCACAAAGGCTGCCAATCAGGTCCCAGGAACTGCTGTGGGCGCTGGGCCACCGAATCCAACAAGGGCAGGTCGTTGGTAACGAAGATCGTCGACGCCTGCTCCGGCCCCCTCACCGCGGAAGCCAAACTGCTCTCCATTCCCACCGCCCATTGCACCAGCGCATAGGTCCACGGATAGTTATCGAACCGCACCAGGCCCTTCCGGCTTCCTTGTTCCTGTTGATAGCTCGTGATGCGTTGCAG
>JAGQVR010000412.1 GCA_020437875.1 Flavobacteriales bacterium | reverse complement strand
TGGACCTGACCATCGACCTTGGGGATACGACGATCGTGTACAACGATCCCATCCCCTCGCTTCCCGTGGATTACATCTTCAATGGTGGCGATGCGTCGGGCATCAACCTGAGCACCGTGGACAGCATTGCTTTGGTGAACGCGATCAAGTCGGTCCGTGGCACGGCGCTCGTGAACGCCCCGGGCTTGGTACGTGGTACCGCGTTGGTGAACGCCGAGGGTGACCAACTGCTGACCGAGGCCCTGCTGAACAGCTTCAGCTTCCTTGTGTCCCAGACGGTGGTCACCACAAGAGGTACGGCATTGGTCAATGGCGAACTGATCGATCCTGCCGAACTGTACGAAGCCGGACTCGCGAATGCGGTCAGCGGCACCAGCACCGAGGCCCGTCTTGTGCGCGGCACGGCACTGGTGAACGGATACGGCCTTGTGCGCGGGACCGCGCTGGTGAACACGATCGACTCGCTCGGCAACATCACCAACACGAGCTCGCTCACCAATTCGGGCAGCTTGGTGAACAGCTCCGGCACGTTGAACTCGAACACGATCACGCTCAACAGCAACACGCAGACACTCGTGATACTGGGTGAGGAGGACATCGCCATCCTGTCGGGCGAGACACCGGGTAACGTGGTCATCCGTTCGGTGAACCTGATCACAGGCAACACGGTGGGTACGCACCTCTCCATCCCCGGCACCTTCCTGACCAGCAACTACAACGTGACCTATGGCCTGGGCCAGATCACGATCATCCCGGATACCGCGGAGATCTCCATCGCACCGGGCACGCTGGCGCAGACCTACACCGGATCTCCGCTGGCCGTGGGCGTTACGATCGAACCTGCCGGCACTGCATATACCGTCACCTACAACGGCAGCACCACCCCTCCAACAAATGCGGGCTCCTACGCGGTTCACGTGGCCGTGGATGATCCGAACATCGTGGGTAGCGCTGACGCCACCCTGGTGATCGCACCGGCTCCGGCCCAGATCACGATCGCACCGGCCAGCCTGACCCAGACCTACACCGGAACGGCCAGGACAGTGGGTGTCACAGTGGCGCCGTCCGGACTTGCTTACAGCGTCACCTACAACGGATCGTCGACAGCGCCGGTCAATGCCGGCAGCTATCCGGTACAGATAACAGTGAACGATCCGAACTACACCGGCTCGGCCACCGCCACCTTGAACGTACAGAAGGCGCTCGCAACGGCGACCGTCGGCACGTACGTGATCAACAAGGGCGCTTCCCTCCCAACGTTCACGGCCACCTATTCCGGATTCGTGAACGGGGAGACGGCGTCCGTGGTGGGTTCGGTCACCTTCACCCTGAGCCCGAACTACAACGGCAATGCGGGTATCTACCAGATCATCGTCAATGCGACCGCGGCCAACTATGTGTTCAACTCGGTGAACGGGACCTTGTACGTGAACCCCGCCGGCCCGGGGACCAAGCAGGTGAAGCCCACCTTCATCTGCTACATGGCCCTGAATGCGCCGGACGCCAATGGTCACACGCACATCGCCTACTTCCAATACGAGAACAGGAATTCGACGGCGGTCTACATCCCGGTCGGACCGAATAACGAGATCACCGGTCCACCACACGACGCCTCCGAGCAACCCATGCTATTCCTTCCCGGTGGTGGGGCCATTGCCGTGCCCTTCAATAATACCGGCCAACTGACCTGGCAGATCTCGAGTAACAAGAACAACGGGACCACGGGATCCATCCCTGCGAACTCCTCGAACGTGGTATGCAGCAGCCCGGGCCAGAAGAACCTGGCACTTCGCGATGAGGAGGACGTTACCATCCTCGAGCCGCGGGTCTATCCGAACCCTTCGTCCGGCAGTGTGTTCATCGAATTCCCAGAAGAGGCATCCGAGGTCATGGCCATTGAGGTCTACGACCGCCTGGGTGTCCTGGTGGCCATGAATACGACCAGGACCGGGGATCACCGGGTCCAACTTGACTTCACTTCATTGGCGAAGGGACTATATATCATCCGTATCATCAACACGGATGGCCAGGTCCACCGGAACGTGATCATCGAGTGATCCTGACGGATCGAAGTCGGAGCCGCCAGTCCTCATCGGGCTGGCGGCTCCGTCGTATTTTGCCACACATGGGCCTCCTCTCCAGGTCATTCCTTGCCTTTTACCTTATCGC
>JAGQVR010000411.1 GCA_020437875.1 Flavobacteriales bacterium | reverse complement strand
GTTCTATTGCGCCGCACCGCGCACCATCCTACGTTGCGTGCCCGTCCGTCCATTCGGACGCGCCTCCTCCCATGGCACGCCTTCTTTCATCCCTCGTCCTTCTCCTCTTCACCCTCACTTCCTTCGCCCAGCAGAGCGGCCCCATACCGGGGCGATTGCTGCTGCGGCTGGCCAAGGATGCCCGCACTGCCGAGGTGGAACGGGCGCTCACCCGCGCGCTGCCCACCAACTTGGGCGCGGTGGCCTTTAAGCCCCTGGGCGAAGGCGGCCGATACCACCTGCTGCAATGGAACCCCGAGGCCATGGATGTGGCGCGCGCCGAACAACTGGTGAAGGGTGTGCGCGGCGTGGAGGCCACCCACCCGGACCTGCCGGTGCGCTATCGGGCCCAACCCAACGACCCGGGCTATGCCAGCCAATGGCACCTGGCCGACATGAACGTGGAAGCCGTGTGGGACCATACCACTGGTGGCGCCATGGCCAACGGCCAGCGCATCGCGGTGGGCATCATCGATTCAGGCGTTGATGGCTCGCACCCTGACCTGGTGGACAACATCGTCTTCGATGCCGGGGCCACCTTCCACCATGGCACCGCCGTGGCCGGTGTGGTGGGTGCGGTGGGCAACAATGGCATCGGTGTGAGCGGCGTGAACTGGGATGTGGACCTGATCAGCTCGGCCACCGTGAACGACCTGAGCGATGCCTTGAACCAGTTCCAGTTCTGCCTCAACCTGCGCACCGCCTTCAACCAGAGCGGCGGAGCGAACGGCCGCCTGGTGGTGGCGCTCACGGTGTCGTGGGGCATTGAAGATGTCGACTGCGGATTCGGTGATCCGATGTTCGATGCGCTCGGTGGCGAAGGCGTTCTGGTGGTGACCGGCGGACCCAACAGCTTCACCGACATCGATGTGGTGGACGACTACCCGAGCACCTGTCCGAACGCGAACAACATCGTGGTGACGAGCTACGGCCCCAGCAACGAGATGCCCTTCGCCTTCGGGGACCAGACGGTGCACTTCCTCGCGCCGGGCATCGACATCCTCACCACCGTTCCGGGCGACGGAACGGGCTTCGACAGCGGCAACTCCTTCGCGATCCCGAACACGGCCGGTGCCATCGCGCTGCTCTACAGCAACCCCTGCACCGAGTTCGCGGACGCGGTGATGAGCAGCCCGCTGAACGCCTCGATCGCGGTGAAGAACGCCCTTATCAACAGCACCACACCGGTGCCGGGTGCGGGCAGCCGATGCATCACCGGCGGCAAGCTCAACGTGCACCAGGCCTACCAGCTGCTCACGAGCGGATGCGCTGCGAACTGTACCGACCATACCATCACCTTCACACCCGATGCGGGCAGCGTGGCGCAGGCATCACTCACGAATGGCCTGGGGAGCACCATCGCCACGGGCACGAGCGGCCTGCTCGGGGCTTGCATCAACTCCGGTTGCTTCACGGCCACCTTCGTTGATGGCAGCGGCGATCCCTTGAGCGGCAGCTACACGGTGGAGCAGAGCGGTGGTGGCATCATCGCCTCCGGAAGCACGGCCGATGGTGTGGTCGCATTCACGCGCGGGACGGTGTTCGCCGGCTGCACGAACGCGGCTGCGGCGAACTTTACACCGGGCGCCAACTGCGACGACGGCAGCTGCTGCACGGAGACTTTCGTGCGTATGAGCCTTTTCCCGGAGGACAGCGAAGCCACGGGCGATGTGCAGGTGACGATCGAGGTAGGTGGTGACAACGTGTTCGATGGCCCCTTGCCGTTCGTGTTCGACCCGCAGTTCCAACAGTCCTCCGCGGTCTTCACCTTCTGCACGGCACCGGCCTGCGCCACCATCACCATCGGCCCCAGCGATGTGCCGCTCTACCCAGATGGCTTCGTGCAGGTCCTTGGTCCCGGTGGTGCCGAGGACCACTTCTTCGACGTTACCGAGGGCTTCCAGGGCGCGCTGGGAACGATCGTGGAGCTCTGCAACGGCATCGATGACGATTGCGACGGTGAGGTGGACGAGGACTTCATCTGGTACGCGGACAACGACCTCGACAGCTGGGGCGATGCGAGTACCGGACAGGTCTTCTGCGAAACGCCGATCGGAGCCTTCACCCAGCAGGTGGGCGATTGCGACGACACGGACCCGGACATCAACCCGAACGTACCGGACCTCTGCCTGGG
>JAGQVR010000410.1 GCA_020437875.1 Flavobacteriales bacterium | reverse complement strand
CGGTGATCGTTCCGTTCAGCAGCAACTTGGTGGCCATCGCGATGGGCAGGCCCACGGTGCGCGCCATCGCCGTCTGGACGGTGTCCTCGCCGATCACCCCGAGCGAGGCATGGATCGTCTGGTGCTGTCCTTCGATCGCATACCGGAACCGATGCCACATCACCACCATGTCCTTGTCGCTCGGGCCGAGCTTCCACTTCTGCTCCAGCAGGTGCTGCAAGGTCGCCGCAGGTGAACGGCGGCTCACCCCGATCGGGTTGTGCCGCTCGAACAGGCCGAGCCAGTCCAGCTTCTGCATCTCTTCGCCATCCGGATCGAGGCCGAGGTAGTTGGCCAGATTGCCGCGCGTGCCACATTCCTGGCAATGGGGCAGGAAGGCATCGATGAACGCGCTCCAGTCCGCTTTCGCGTCGAGTTCCATCGGGAAGCCATCCTCCGTGCATCCCAGTTGCACGAAGCTGTCCCATGCGGCGCAGAAGCCTGCTTTGCGCAAGGTGCCGCGCATCAGCGTCGGTATCTCGTCCAGCCCGTAATGGGAACGGTACTTCAGGCTGTCGCGGTTCGCGTAGCCATCGAATTCACCGAAGCCCTCCACGGCCACCCGCACCGTCTGCCGGAAGAGCTTGTGGTAGGGGATGTACTTGGTCTCCCCGTCGCGGATGTACTTGGCCGCACCGCCCTGACCAGCGAGTATCACGTTGCGCGGGTTCCAGCTGAACTTGTAGCCCCAGGGATTGTCGTCGCTCTCCGGCGCCACCAGACCGCCGCAATAGCTCTCGAAGGCCTCCATGCGCCCGCCTTCAGCACGAATGCGGTCCAGGATGCGCATGGCGCTCATGTGGTCGATGCCCGGGTCAAGGCCCATCTCGTTGAGCACCGTCAAGCCGGCCGCCTTGAACTCGGTATCCATCGACCAAAGCGCATCGGGCACGTAGCTCGGTGTGATCACATGTTTCTTCAGCGCGAGGCAGTCCTTGAGCACATCCATGTGCATGAACGCCGGCAGCATGCTGATCACCAGGTCGTGTTTCGCGATCAATGCCGCACGTGCCGCGCCATCCGTGGCATCCAACGCGAAGCCCGTCGCCACCGCGGGTCCTTCCGCCACCAGCATGGCCGCGTGGGAGGGATCCTTGTCGGCCACCGTGATGCGCCACGACTGCTCCGGCGCATGTTGGATGAGGTACCGGATCAGGGCGGAGGCCGAGCGACCGGCGCCAAGGATGAGGATGCTTCGCATGGTGGATGGCTGGGCCCCAAAGATGCGAAAGACCTCAAGGAAGCCAAGCCCCGCGCGGGTTCCATCGGGCTCATGACCCTTTGGCACAGCACTTGCCTGCCATGGACCAACGGCTAACTTCGCAACCCATTCAACCCACCATGGAACGTCTACTCTCCGCTGCCTGTGCCAGCATCCTCGCCTTCACCCTGCAGGCGCAGACCACCGACCTCGTCGTCTTCTCCGATGATGGCACCAAGTTCACCTTGATCGTTGACGGGGACGTGAAGAACGAGGCCCCTACGACCCGTGTGGTGGCCACCGGCATCCGGTCGGAGACACCAGTGATGATGGTGAAGTTCGAGGACGCGGCCATTCCGCCGTTGAAGCAGAACACCTACCTGGACATGGGCAAGGAGTACACCATGATGCTCACCACGAACAAGAAGGGTGCCCGTGTCCTGCGGATGACGGGTGAGGCAGCCCTGGGTACCGCCGCGAAGGCCGAGCCAGCGAAGCCCGCCAAACCGACCGAGTTCGATGATGCACCCGCACCCACAACGACCGTGGTGCAGGAGGTCGCCGTCCCGGGCGATGAAGTGATCACCACGACCACCGTGGTGGAGGAAGGGGACCCCGACATGGATGGCGAGAACGTGAACATCAACATGGGGGTGAACGGCGTGAACTTCAACATGAGCGTGAACGCGGGCTCCACCTCGGGAACCTCGTCGACCACCCGCACGACCACAACGACCACCACCACGCGCACGAGCACCAGTTCGAGCACGACCGCACCGGCCAAACCGGTCATCGACACCAAGCCCAAACCCAGCGAGCCGGAGGTGTACAACATGCCCGGTTATAGCGGAAGGGTGGGCTGCGGCTGGCCCATGAGCGCCTCGGAGTTCGCCGATGTGAAGAAGAGCATCGAGTCGAAGAGCTTCGAGGACAGCAAGATGACCCTG
>JAGQVR010000409.1 GCA_020437875.1 Flavobacteriales bacterium | reverse complement strand
AGGTCCTTAGCTCTTTCCACCATCCTATTACTATCGTCTCCAACCTATGGTCAATTCGAACCAAACCCCGTACATCGCCTTCAAGTCCATGAACGGAGATCTGGCTACGCTCAAGGCCGTGCTCCTCCGCATCTTCTTCACGTACTATCCTCACGATGCAGCCATCTCGTTGCACAGCAGCCTGCGTTATGGAAAGCTCTGGTCCGTCAACTCTGACGACGATGACTTCAAAGCACGGTTCGTGGTGACCTGTGAAGAAGAAGGCGACCATTCGCTACACACGCTTTATGAGCTAGCCGCACGGATGTCCTTGCACCGCATGAGGATAACCACCAACAACGGTGCTTCGTTCTTTGCTTCTTTCATGGGACACTGGGACATGGTCCTCCTACTCCAACTGGTGAACCACTACCGCTGCATGGGCAAGTTGTTCTGGCAACACGATGTGGAGCTGATCCCTCGCCACAGCCTGAACTAGGCGTGGTGGACTTGACCCTGTAAGGTTTCGTCCACTCTTGGGGTCAATGGAACACGATCCCCCGCATCCGGGAATTGTTGGTGATCAGCATCTCCTCGATGCGCTTCACATCGCGCTTGGTCAGCAGCTTGGCTTCGGCAGTGCCTCCCGTGGCCCGTATGGAAATATCAGCACCTACCAAGTGGCTGTCGATCTCTATCCGGCGGACATAGCGAAAGGCCAAGATGTACTCGTCCACACCGATCAGGTACCAGTTGCGCTTTCGCACGGTGATGGTCTCCCGGTCCAGATCCACGATCACCTTCCAAGGGGTCAGCAGGCCCAAGAAGTGGCCATGGAGCAACATGACCAACAAGGAGGACGTGGCGGAACAGCGTCTCATTGCCTTTCCCCCTTGCTCATCCATACATCAGAAAGAGGCCACCCAACCAGAGCCCGACCCACAGGATCAGGTAGACCCAGCCTTTCAAACTGGTGGATCCGGCCTTGACCCCATCCTTGAAGCGCTTATCCGCTTTGGAGTGACGTCTACGAATGAGCCACCACCCAACGCCCAGCAAGACCAGATAGCCTCCTGCCAGCAGGTTTTCGTTATCCATTTCCAAGGAATTGCTGGACCCAAAATAGGCCAGAACGACAGGATAGCAGGAGGGTAGCCACGTGGGGGCCGTATTCCAACCGAAAGCACCCCGATCGCTCCTATTTTCACGCCCCATGTCAGCCGCCGATACCCACTCCCAGATCGCCGCCTTCATCTGGAGCATCTGTAACAAGCTCCGAGGCCCTTACAAGCGGAACCAGTACCGCAAGGTGATCCTGCCCCTTACCGTGCTCAGGCGCTTTGATGCGGTGCTGGAGCCGACCAAGGAGGCTGTGCTGAAGGAGTACGCCAAGGTGAAGGGCAAGAGCGAGAACGTCCAGTTCTCCGTGCTCACGGGGGTAAGTGGGGTCCAGTTCTACAACACCAGCAAGCTGTCCTTCGCCAACCTGCTGGCCGACCCGAACAACCTCGCGGTGAACCTGAACGGCTACATCAACGCCTTCAGCCCGAACGTGCGGAAGATCCTACAGGAATTCGAGTTCAGCGATGAGGTGGTGAAGATGGCCGAGAAGAACATCCTCTTCTTGGTCGTCAAAGCCTTCAAGAAGATCGACCTGAGCCCTTCCCGCGTGGACGACATGCAGATGGGCTACATCTTCGAGGAGCTCATCCGCATCGGATCGGAGGAAAGCCACGAGGAGGCGGGGGACCACTTCACGCCCCGTGAGATCATCAAGCTGATGGTTAACCTCCTGCTCTCCGACGAGGAGGATCTGGCCAAGAGCCATGTCGTAAAGACCATTTACGACCCGACCTGCGGGACCGGAGGCATGTTGTCGGTGGCAGAGGAATACATCCGAAGCCTGAACAGCGAGGCCAACCCCGTGCTCTACGGCCAAGACTTCAACGATGAGTCTTGGGCGGTGTGCAAGAGCACCATGCTGCTGAAGGGGGAGAATGCTGAGAATATTGTCCTCGGAGATACATTGACGAACGACGGACATGGTGACCGGCACTTCGACTACATGCTTGCAAATCCGCCCTTTGGCGTCGAGTGGAAGAACCAGCAGAAGTTCGTCGAGGATGAGCAGAAGAAAGGGTTCGCGGGTCGCTTTGGGGCCGGTACCCCCCGGATCAACGATGGCTCACTCCTCTTCCTTCAGCATATG
>JAGQVR010000040.1 GCA_020437875.1 Flavobacteriales bacterium | reverse complement strand
ACCGGTCATCCAGCATTCAAGGCTCCTGCCTTTCGCCCGTCCCGCCTGCACGTACGCCGGCAAAGTCCATTCCCTGAACAAAACCCGATAGCACATGCATCTTCGAAACTCCTTGACCGACCTGTTGGACCGAGCCCTGCAGTGGATGCGACCGGCCCTTGCCGGCGCCACATTCGCCATTGTGGGGTCGACGGCCGCCCAGGTGAGCGTCACGGCCACAGGCGTGGGACCTGGTCCCACGAACTATGCGACCTTGAACGCCGCCTTCACCGCGATCAACGCGGGCACCCACCAGGGTGCGATCACCTGCACCATCACGGCGAACACCACCGAACCAGGCACCGCCGTCCCCTTGCTGGCCAGTGGTACAGGTTCCTCCAGCTACACATCGATCCTGATCCGCCCTTCCGGCGACCGTGTCGTGGCATCCGCTGCGACCCCCACCTCCTCACGTGGCGTGATCGAGATCCAAGGGGCCGATAATGTCACCATCGATGGTGATGACCCGCTGACGAGCGGCATCCGGAACCTCACCTTCCAAGCCGCCACCTCGACGAACACGGGTGTAGCTGTGGTGCGTTTCGCCTCCACAAGCACGACCAACGGTGCCACCTTCTGCACGATCAGGAACTGTATCGTGATCGGTTCACGCAGCTCCACGAGTTCTGCCGTGACGAACTACGGCATCTACTCAGGCACCTCTGGAACAGGCTCCACCTCGACCAGTGGTCAATCGGACAACAACGACAACCTGACGATCGAGAACAATGAGGTGAAACGCTGCTACTGGGGCATCTATGTGGCCGGTACTTCATCCAATGTGTGCGATAACCTGATCATCCGCAACAACCTGGTCGGTTCCACGGTCGCGGCGGATGCCGTGGCGAACAGGGGCATCTATCTCCAGAACACCCAGGCCTCGGCCGGTGCAGCCTCTGCAACGGTGCAAGGCAATGACATCCAGCTCACCGCTTCGAGCGGCAGCACCGCTGCAGCCGTGGGCATCGAGGTGGCCAGCACCAACGCAGGCGCCCAGATCGTGCGGAACAACATCCACGACAGCTATCACGCGAACACCAGCGGTTACGGCATGTACGGGATCCATGTGACCGGCTCCACGAACAACGCCGGTGTGACGATCGCCAACAACTTCATCCGCGACCTGTACAATGACAACTGGACGGCCACCATCAGCGCCACCTCCACCGACCTGCCCGTCGGCATACGTGTGAGCGTGGGCGCCACAGGCCTGAGGATCCTGAGCAATTCGGTGAGCTTGAACACACCGAACACCGACAATGCGACCGCCGGCATCTCAGCCTGTCTTCAACTCACCGTGACCGGCGCGACCGGCTCGGATATCCGGAACAACATCTTCTCGAACACCCAGACAGGTCCAGCGGGCAGCAAGTACTTCGGCGTGGTGGCAGTAGCTGGTTTCCCATGGGGCACCATCAACAACAATGCATATGCAGCGAACTCGGCCATCAACATCATCGGTTGGCAGACATCGGACCGCACCACCCTCGCCGCCTGGCAGAGCGTGACATCCCAGGATGGGGCATCGATCACCACGGCAGCACCCTTCCAGGCTTCCACCGACCTGCACATCAACACCTCCAACCCGAACGCAAGCGCGTACAACGGCACGGGTGCCAGCGGAACCGGCATCACCGTCGACTACGACGGTGACGCACGTGGAACTCCACCCGATATCGGTGGAGATGAGTTCATCCTGCTCACCTGCTCCAGTGCTGACGGCGGCACGATCACGCCTGGCAGTGCATCCGCATGTGCAGGTGGCACGTACGTGATGACGAGCAGTGGTATCGGTTCAGGCGCCGGGATCACCAACCAGTGGATGGTCTCCAACGTCTCCGGTGGTCCTTACTCGAACGTGAGCGGCGGCAGTGGTGCAACGACGGCCACCTATACGACCGGCACCCTCAGCGTCGGCACCTACTACTACATCCTTCGCCAGACCTGCTCTGCGGGTCCGGTGTCCGATGACTCGAACGAACTGACATTGACGGTGAACCCGGTGCCGGTCGTGAGCGCGAGCAACAACGGTCCAGCCTGTGTGGGCGGCAGCGTCGCATTGGATGGCACCACGGACATCGCCGGCACCTACAGTTGGAGCGGACCGAACGGTTTCGCTGCCGGCACGGAGGATGCCACGGTGACCCCGCTCGTGCTCGCTAGTGCTGGTGTGTACTCATTCACCACCACGGCCGCGGGCTGCACCAGTTCTCCTGCAACGACCACGGTGGTCGTGAACCCCGCCCCTGTGGTGACCGGCGTGACCGCGACACCGAACCCGGCTTGCTTCAACGGCAACAGCCAGTTGCTGGCCACCGGTCACTTCCCGACCGCTGCAAGCAACTATACCATGGTGGCCTCCGGGGGCAGCTTCACGCCGCTCTCAGGTGCAACGGCGGTGGCGACCATCCAGACCGATGATCAGATCTCAGCAGCACTTCCGATCGGCTTCACCTTCCCTTACGCCGGTGGGAACTATACCACCTTGCGCGCAAGCTCCAATGGATTCCTCAGCTTCAATGCCTCCGCGTTGAATGCTGCGACGAACTCGCTTTCGGCACCGGCTGCCGCACAGCTTCCATTGATCGCCCCGCTGTGGGATGATCTTGATGGCTCTGCCACAGGTGGATCATCGGCCTCCTACCTGACCTCAGGCGTCGCGCCGAACCGGGTGTTCACCTTCCAGTGGTTGAATTGGGAGTGGAACTACCAGTCCACATCGGCGGTCATCTCCTTCCAGGTGAAACTGTACGAGGCGGACGGACGGATCCAGTTCATCTACCGCCAGGAGACCGGTGCCTACAATGCTGGCACCACCGGCGGTGCGTCCATCGGGCTTGCCGGTGCCACCGTGGGCAACTATCTCTCCCTGGACGGCACGGGTGTAAGCCCCAATGCGAGCAACGCATCGGAGACGAGCAACCTGACGGTCAAGCCCGCCGACGGTCAGACCTACACCTTCAGCCCAACGGCACTGAGCTACGCCTGGAGCCCATCCGCCTTCATCGCTGGCCAGGAGTCCTTGCAGAACCCGCTTGCGACCGGTGTGAACGTGGCCAGCCAGGCCTATTCCGTGAACGTGACGGCCGCTGGTTGCTCCACCACGGGTAACGTGACATTGACCACGACGGCACCGATCTCCGATGCCACCATCTCCGGCACGCTCAGCTATTGTGCAGGCGGCAGCACCATGCTCACCGCCGCAGCGGTGGATGGTGCAGGGCCTTTCACCTACCTGTGGAGCCCCGGCGGGCAGACTTCGGCCAGCATCACCGTGACCGCTCCCGGCAGCTATGACTGCCAGGTGAGCGATGCGTGCGGTGGTTCCGTGCTCGCTGGTGCGGTGGTGGTGGTGGAGAACCCACTTCCCGCTCCTGTGATCACGCCGGGTGGGCCGATCGAGTTCTGTGACAGTGGCATGCTCAGCAGCAGCATCGCGACCGGCAACGTGTGGAGTCCCGGAGGTGCGACCACGCAGAACATCACCGTCACCGCGAGCGGTTCCTACTCCGTGACCGTGACCGATGGGAATGGTTGCATCGGCAGCAGTGCTCCGGTGGCCGTGACCGTGAGGACCACACCGACCGGCGTCACCGCGAACGCTTCCGACGGCGTCGTGTGCGCCGGTGACATGGTGGACCTGACAAGCACCGCGAACGCCCTGCCAGCGACGAGCATCATGGCGCAGAACTTCAATGGCGTCGGTACGCCCGCAGGCTGGTCCACGGTGAACAGCAGCACGAGCGGAACCCCTGCGAATGCTGCATGGACATTGCGGACGAGCCCTTACGTGTACAGCTCGGTCACCTACTCCAGCAACGATGCCAGCCAGTTCTTCATGACCAATAGCGATGCGCAGGGAACCGGCGGTATCACCGCCACCCAGCTCATCGGCCCGGCCATGGACCTTTCCGGTGTCACCACCGCATCGTTGAGCTTCTGGCATTACTATCGTGATATCGGTGACACTGGGGATAGCGCCGTGGTGGAAGTGTCCACCAACGGAGGAGCCTCCTGGAGCATCGCTCAAGCGTACACGACCACGCTCGGCTCCGCTTCCGGGTTCGTGAATGCCACGGTGGGCCTGAACGCCTACGCTGGACAGGCATCCGTCACCCTGCGGTTCCGTTATCGTGCGACCTATGATTGGTACTGGTGCATTGATAACGTGAGCGTGACCGGAACGCCACTACCGACCTTCAGCTGGACCTCCACACCCTCGGGGTTCACGAGCAACAGCCAGAACCCGACCGGCGTGTCCGTCACTGGCAACACCACCTACATGGTGACCGCGAGCAACGGGAACTGCAGCGCGAATGCATCCGTCAACATCACCCTCGACCTCACCGACACCGATGGTGACGAGATCATCGATTGCGATGACGACTGCCCGCTGCTGGCCGGACAACAAGGTGACTTCTGCGATGCCGACCCCGGAGCAGGCTTCCTCTTCGGCCAGATCAACGGCAGCTGCCAGTGCGTGGCGGTGCCCTGCACGGAGAACGTGACCATGGAACTGCGCACCGACGCGCTGAGCAGCCAGGCATCCTGGGAGATCCTGCTACAGAACAGTGATCAGGTGGTCTGCCAGTTCAGTGTCGCGATGAACGGTATCACCAGCCCGATCACCGAGAACTGCTGCCTGCCTGTTGGTTGCTATCGCCTGCGCGTGATGGACAGTGGTGGTGATGGCTTCGTGAGCGGCGGTATCACCGGCGGCTACCAGTTGCGTGAGAGCGGCCCGATCGGCCGTCGCATCATCGACAACCTCGGCAACTTCAGCAGCGGTAGCTCGAGCGCGATCGCAGCCACGTATGAGAACGGCGCCTTCTGTGTCCCGGTCGGCAATGATGGCCTGATCTACAGCAGCTGCGACAAGCTGGACTGGGTGAACAACAAGTTCATCGTAGCACACGCCAACGCCGCGGTGACCGCCGAGTTCGGTGTGACCAACACCACCAGCGGTTACGAGTTCTGGTTCTTCGACCCGAACGGCAGCTACAGCTTCCGCCGCTTCCGCAACCACGCCACCAGCGATGGTTACGGTTCCGGTGCGACACGTGCCTGCCACTTCAAGGTGAACGGCTGGATCAACAGTATCAGCACCCCGCACATCCCTGCGAACGTTCTGATGAACGTGCGTGTACGTGGTCGCGTGGACGGCAACAACCTGCCCTTCGGTCCGGCCTGCCTGTTCAAGATCGACGCCGCCCTGGCTGCCTGCCCCCGTGTGAAGCTGCAGGATGACCCGGCCAACACCAGCGACTACAGCTGTGGCGTGAGCCGCAACTTCGGTGGTGCGAGCAGCCCTGCGAACCGCATCTACGCCAACCCGCCCCAGCCGATCCCGGTGGTGGCCAGCAGCTCGGTGCGTTACCAGTTCCGTTTCCGCATCACGGGTGAGAACGTCTGCATCGTGCGTCCGCCCCAGACCAGCGCCCGCATGGTGCTCAACTGGACCACCGGTACGCCACTGCAGTGCAACAAGACCTACGAGGTGGATGTGCGCGTGAGCCTTGACGGTGGCGCCACCTGGTGCTTCGGTCCGGCCGGTAGCAGCGAAGCCGCTGCCTGCGCCGACACCGAGGATTGGGGCAAGGTCTGCCTGGTGACGATCAACCCCTGCGCCCTGCCGAACGGTGGTGGCAACAGCCTGACCATTCAGGGTGATGGCGAGTTCACCATGTACCCGAACCCGAACCGCGGCGATCAGCTCTTCCTGAACCTGAGCAACGTGCAGGAGGGTGTGAACACCGTGAACGTGGACATCTACGACCTCACCGGGAAGCGCGTGGCAGCACGCACCATCGCGGTACAGGACGGCTTCGTGAAAACGAACCTCGAACTGAACGGCGACCTGTCCGGTGGCATGTACATGGTCAACATCACATCCGGTGACAAGACCTACACCGAGCGACTGGTGATCCAGCCGTAAGGGAGGAACGAACATTTGTCGCGGCCCCCATCGGAAACGGTGGGGGCCGCTTCATTCCATCCGATCGATTTCATGCGGATGAAATGATGATGAAACCGGAAATGCAGTATCGTACCCATCTATGTTTGATCGACGAACGCTCGAACTGATCTGTGATCCGTTCCTGTACGGACACTGAAAGAGCGCGCTGCACGATCGCTCCTGAGCCCTCAAGGCATTCGGTCCCGGTATCTGCCCTGATCCGTTCGTGACCCTCCACCTTCCCACGGTCCCTCCCGCCGGATCAGTACATCGCCCCGCTCCTTTCCTGCGCGGGGTTTCGCGGTGCCGGAAGTTCCCTCCGGCTCCCTTTCCCTCCAACCAAAACCAGAGATGATGAGAAGATTCAACACCAGTTCTGCACGAACGCGGATCGTCCCGTGGCTGTGCAGGACCATGCTAACGTGCTCCCTCGGGGTCTTCGTGAGCATGGGATCAACGGCCCAGGTCGCGACCTACATTTTCGACGGATCCACCGTCGGAACCTATTCCGCGATCACAGGTGGTACCGTGCTAGGGTCGACGGCCAACGATGACGAGCGCTTCCTCGATCCGGCGACTGCCAGCACCGGCACCACGGCGACCAACACGGGCGTCGGATTCCCGATCGGGTTCAGCTTCACGTACAACGGTGTGGCCTATGACCGGTTCGGCGTCAACTCGAATGGTTGGATGTCCTTGGGGCGCTCGGCGGTCACGCCGTCGGTGAATATGACCTCAACGAGTTCGTACACCCCCCTAGCGTCCACAAGTACGATCACTCCAACTGATCTCCGCGCAAGGATCGCTGGTTGTGCTGCTGACTTGCAGGGCCAGACGGGATCGGAACTCCGGGTCCAAACGATCGGTACGGCGCCCAACCAGACCCTGGTGGTCCAGTGGACGAACTATCGTAGGTATACCCAGACCGGGCAGAACTTGACGTTCCAGATCCGGCTGAACCAGGCCAATGACGTTGCGCTCAACCAAACGGTTGAGGTTGTTTATGGTACGATGAACTTCAACACCACGACCAGCACCGCACACGTTGGTCTGGGTGGTTCTGCATCAACCGATTTCAACAACCGCACGACCACGACCAACTGGAACAGCACCACCGCTGGTACCGCTAATTCATCCTCCTGCACCTTTGAGAGCACCATGGTGACACCGCCTGTTACAGGTCGTACGTTCCTCTGGTCCGCCCCTCAGCCATGTGCTGGAACACCCGCGCCTGGCTCTGTTCCCACCCCGGTCTCCGTTTGCAATGGGAACACCACCGTCCTCACCGCCACTGGCTTGACCCAAGGGCTCAATCTGACCTACCAGTGGGAGGAGTCCCCGGATGGCGTGAGCGGCTGGGCCAACGTCGTAGGTGGAACAGGGGCTGCGACCGCCACCTACACCACGACGGCCGTGACGGCCACCCGCTATTTCCGCATCCGGACCAACTGCGCCAACGGACCCACCACCAATACCTCGAACGTGGTGACCGTGAACCCTGTTCTCCCCGTTCATGCCGTCTTCAATGGCAGCTCCTACCTCGAAGGCTTCGAGAGCTGGGCGAGCCGTTGCAACACCACGGACGTTCCCAACACGAGTTGGTTGAACACGCCAGCCACAGGGAACAACAGCTGGCGCCGAAATGACCAGGGCACGTCCGCTGCATGGACGAGCACCTCCGGCGCTTATTCTCCGGTATTCTCCCAAGGCGCATTCAGCGCGCGCTTCCATTCGTTCAACTCCTCCAGTGGATCAAAGGGCAATCTGGACTTCTACATCGACATGACCGCCGGTAGCGGAAGCAATGGTCTTGCCTTCGATTACATCAATACATCCGGAGGGGATAGTCTCACCATTCTACAGAGTACGGATGGTGGCGCGAACTTCATCCGTCTGGGTGCCATCCTGACCACTGCTGCGACCTGGACCCAGGTCAGCAGGACGATCACGAGCACCTCGGCCACCACTGTCATCCGTCTCAGGGCCACGTCCGACTTCGGCGGCACGGACATCGGAGTGGATAACTTCCAGATCACCAGCCCCTGTGCTGGAACCCCCGTCGCCGGTACAGTGACCGCTGCGACCACCCAATGCAATACGGCCACCGCAGGCTCGGTCATCTCTGCCACCGGCTTCACCACAGGTGCCACGCAGCTCAGCTTCCAATGGGAACAGTCCGCTGATGGTGTAAGCGGTTGGACCAACGTCACAGGCGGTTCCGGTGCCACCACCACCACCTACACGACTCCGGTCCTGACCACCACCACCTACTATCGGATGCGCATCACCTGCGCCAATGGGGGTGGCACGGATGTCTCCTCCAACGTCTGCACCGCCTCGGTGATCTTCTGCACCTTCGATGTGACCTACACGACCGGCGCGACCTGGAACTCCATCATGCCCGCCAATGGCGGCAGTGGTCTTCCACTTTCCGGATGGCAGGTAGCGAGCAATGGTGACGACAACACCTCTACGACCCAGAGCCTGGCCGGGACCACCTTCCGCTACCAGGGCAACCTGGTCACCGGCTTCCAGATGTGCTCCAACGGCTGGATGACGTTCAACACGGCCAATACCTCCACCGCGTTCAGCAACTCCCTCACAAGCACCATCCAGAACCGGGTGCTTGCCCCGTTCTGGGATGACCTCGTATTCACCGGTCAATCCTACGCGAACCGCGACCTCTGCGCGCGCTATCAGGTGATCGGCACACTCGGCAGTGGTTCAGCGGTCATCGTGATGGAATGGGCTGGCCTGGAACGCTACAACATCCCCGGTCCGAACATGAATTTCCAGGTGCGCCTGTACGAAGGATCCAACGTGATCGAATACGTGTATGGTGACTTCCAGGGATACGATGGGACCTACAACACCACGAACACGGCCTGGACCTCTTCTCACAGCATCGGTTACAACGGTTCCAACCCGGCGGGAACCACCGGTGCAGACCGTTTCGGGATGCAAACCATCACCCGCGTGACGAACCACTTCGCAGCGAGTGATCCCGGCACTTGCGTGGGTATGCCTGCTTGCTTCAGCAAGTTCACCTTCACGCCGGGCGTCTATACGGGTCCTACCTCCACACCGGCCGTACCTGTGCCTGCGAACGATAACAGTGGCAACGCCATCACACTCACGGCCTACCCTGCTCCTTGCACCACCTTCTGTGGCACCTATTTCACCAGCCTTGGCGCCACCGACTCAGGTCTTGGCATCAATGGTTGCTCCACGACCGCAGGGAACGAGGATGATGACGTCTGGTTCAAATTCACCGCAAGCGGCATCTCCGACTACACCCTTCGCCTGCGTTGCTCGCCGAGCTATGACGGTGTACTACAGCTCATCGGCAGTGATGGAACCACGAACATCGCTTGCGTGAATGCCACAGGCGTTGGTCTGATCGAAAGCCATGTGGCCACGGCATTGCCTGCTGGCACCTATTACGTGCGGATCTTCCACAACGGTGCCACCGTTGGCGCCAGCAGCGGCGAGTTCAGCCTCTGCCTCAGCGAAGTGGTACCGCCTCCTGCCAACGACGACATCTGCGGTTCGGCGAACCTGCCCATGGTGGTGCCATGCAGCCCGTTGAGCGGATCCACGCTCTCGGCGACCGCGAGCACCACGACCCCTGCCCCGACCTGCGGAACGGGCAGCCTCGTGGACGTATGGTACTCCTTCACCGCAACGACCACGGGTGACGTGATCACCCTTCAGAGCGGCTCCGGCTTCAATGCAGCCATGGCGATCTACAGCTCCAGCGACAACAGCTGCTCGGGTACCCTGACGCAGGTGACCTGCCAGAACGCGACGAGCACTGCAGGTGCTGAAACGTACAGCGGTCCCTGGGTGGCGGGGAACACCTACTTCGTCCGTGTGTACCACGCGGCCGGTGGTATCGGTGGCTCCGGTGCCTTCACCATCTGCCGCTCCATGGTCGCGCCCGTCTGTGCCACGCTCAGCAGCCCGGCCAACGGCGCCACGGTTTCAACGAACCCGGTGCCACTGACGTGGAACGCAGCGAACGGTGCCACGAGCTATGCGGTATACGTGAGCTTGACGAACCCTCCGCCGCAGGTGACCCCAACGGCAACGGTGAGCGTCACGAACTACGATTTCGTACCGAGCCCTTACAACGCATGTGATGTGTGGTACTGGACCGTCGTGCCGTCGAACACGGCCGGTGTGGCCAGCAACCAGCCCTGCGCCGTACGCAGTTTCAACCTGGCCAGCGCGACCTGCGTAGCACCTACGGCATTGACCTCTTCGCCCACCAGCACGACCAGCGGTGTCGTAAGCTGGACGGCGTCAGTCTCCAGCCCGGGCAGCTATCAGTTGTACTGGAGCACCAGCGCGACCGCCCCGGTCTGTGCAACAGCGCCGACCATCAGCAACATCACAGGCACGAGCCAGGCCATCTCCGGACTGCCGGCCAACGCCACGATCTACTCGTGGGTCCGGAGCAACTGCGGTGGCTCCGACCTCAGCGCCTGGGCCGCTGCTCCCAACTTCTTCACCGGCTATTGCTCCGCAACGCATACCACGGTCGATGAACTGATCACGAACGTGACCGTCGGCAACATCAACAACACGACCACCAGCCCTGGAGCGCCCCTGTACAGCGACTTCACGAGCCAGGTGGCTAGCATGCAGGCGGGCCAATCCTACCCGATCAGCGTCACCATCGCTCCGATCTACACGGGAGACACGATCGCCGTGTGGGTGGACTGGAACGGCGACCTCGACTTCGACGACGCGAACGAACTCCAGGTGAAGCTGAGCGCTGCTTCCGGCTCGGTCACTTCGAACATCGTCGTGCCGGCTTCGGTGTCCATAGGTTCCAAGCGGATGCGCGTACGCCTCATGTACAACACGGTACCCGTTCCTTGCGGGTCGGTCACCTATGGGGAGACCGAGGACTACACGATCTCGATCTGCCAGCAGCCCAACGCGACCGTTTCGATCGCGGACAACTGCCCCGGCGACAACTTCGTGATCACGGTGAACGAGGCGACACTTCCTTCAGGAACCATCAACTATACGGTCGACGGCGTCGCTCAGACCCCGATAGCGTTCACCGCTCCGAGCACTCCGTTGCCTGCGATCGCCGATTCGTCCAACGTGAGCATTTCACTGGCGAACGCTGGCTGCGTGCAGAACCTGGGCAGTTTCGGTTCGGCCTGCCCGATCCAGCTCAACTGCTCGGCACCAGCCCTGAACTACACCTATTGCTACAAGAACTCGGATGGCCGCACCTGGACCTTCACAAACCCGGGCGGTACCGTAGCCCTGAAGTTCGTGAGCGGAAGCATGGACGTGAACGACAACATCCTCCTCTGGGAAGGTGCGGTCGGCGGTACGCCCCACGCGACCTATCCCACCTTGTCCGGTACGCTCGACGGCATCCTGGTGACCAGTATCGGCAGTACGCTCTCCATGAGCATCAACTCGGGGGCGAGCAACAGCTGCTTCGATGGTGGCCAGACCGCACCTTGGGTCTTCCAGGCCCGCTGTGGTGGTTGCGTTGAGCCTTCCGGCTTCGTGACCGCGGACCCGAACGAGAACGGTTTCCCGGAGGTGGATTGCGGTGCGATACCGGAGCCGACATTCAACGCCTACGTGGGTATCATTGACAACGGCATCGATGCGAACACGGGTGAACCCCCTGCGACCGTTGGTTATCGCCTCTACGTGAACAACGTGGCTCAGCCCGATGTGACCGGCCTGCCCGGTGGCGAATACTACCTCCTTGGTACCTTCCCGTTGAACACGGACATCGATGTGACCCTCCTCCACGAGGACCAGGCCGGACAGTCGATCTGCAACAACCCGGTGGCCACCAACTTCACGGTACCCTTCAACCTCTGCCCACCGGCCAACGACCAGTGCGTGAACGCCATCGACCTCACAGTGAACACCCCGGCCAGCTGTCCGGCGAACGCCGTGATCGGAACGACGCGTGGTGCCGATATGACCGGTGCGGCCCCGACCTGCGGTGCCACCCCCGTTCAGGATGTATGGTACCATATCAACACGGTCGGCTTCGCCCAACCCATCCTCACCGTTACGGATGGTACGGCGACCGTTGTAGGCGCTCAGTTGTTCAGCGCATGCGGCACGCCGCTCACCGGATATTGCGTCGCCGACGTGACCACCGGCCCGATCATCGTGAACGCTCCGCAGGGAGAATACTGGATCCGCTTCTTCACCACGGCTGCTGGTGCGGGCACCTTCTCGGTGTGCATCTCCGCGGAAGTGGCCGGCTATGAGTGCAATGGGGCGATCAACATCCCGAGCATCCCGGTGAGCAACCAGTCACTCGTGTGCAGCACAGCGGCATTGCCGGGTCTATTGAACGCGACGAACGTACCGACCGTTTGTGGTGCTGCTTCGAACAACTACAAGGGCGGGCAGGAAGCGCTCTACACGTACACGGCTACTGCCACTGGCCTTCAGAACATCACGTACTCGGGACAGGCTTGGAGCGCGATCTTCGTCTACTCCGGCGCCTGCCCAACGAACGGCGGCGTGTGCGTAGGTTCCGTTGGAAGCTCTGCGACCACGCAGGCCCTGCAGGTCAACATGGTGGCGGGAACGACCTACTACATCTGGTTCGACACATGGCCGACCCCGAACAGCCCGTGTACCGGCACCTTCAGCATCCAGGCACCGCCTGCACCGCCTGCGAACGATAGCTGCGCCGGAGCGATAACACTGACGGTGAACTCTGGCACGAGCTGCACCGCGCAGACCGCCGGTACCGTGCTGGGCGCCACCGCATCTTCCACCACCGGCCAGGCCGTGACGCCCTGCCTTGGTACCGCGGATGATGATGTGTGGTACAAGTTCGTCGCCACGAACACCAGCCACACCATCTCCCTGAACACCGTTGCTGGCAGCGTGACCACCATGAACTTCGCGGTGTACAGTGGTGTTTGTGGAACCTTCACCAACATCGGTTGCGGCCCAAGCAGCAGCACGTCCTCAACGACCATCGCCGGACTGACGATCGGTGCCACGTACCATGTGCGTGTGTACACCAACACGGCGACCGGTGGACAGACGACGACCTTCAACGTTTGTGTGACGACACCTCCTCCGCCGCCGGTCAACGATGACCCCTGCGGTGCCATCACCCTCAACGTGGGCACCTCCTGCGTGTTCACCCAATACACCACCTCGTCAGCCACGGCCACGGCCGGCCAACCCACCCCGTCCTGCGCGAGCTATGCGGGTGGCGATGTGTGGTTCAAGGTGGTCGTACCCGCCGGTGGAGCGCTGAACTTCGATTCCAACACCGGCGTCATCCTCGACCTGGGCATGGAGATCTACAGTTCCAGCGACAACACCTGCTCAGGTACGATGACAGCGATCGAGTGTGATGATGACGACAGCGTGAACGGCCTGATGTCGTACATCAGCCGGACCGGCTTGACCGTGGGTTCCACGATCTTCATCCGCTGCTGGGAATACGGCAATGACAACCCGGGCACGTTCAGCATCTGTGTGAGCACCCCGCCACTGCCTCCGGCGAACGATGAGTGCGCTGGTGCCATCGCCCTGACCGTGAACCCGAGCCTGACCTGCAGCGCTCAGACCAGCGGGACCATCCTCGCCGCTACGGCGTCCGCGCAGGCCACCTCGCCATGCTCGGGAACGGCTGACGACGACGTATGGTACAGCTTCGTGGCCACGAACACCTCACACGTTGTTTCCCTGAACAACCTGGCTGGTTCGACCACGGACATGTACTTCGCGGTATACGGTGGTACCTGTGGAGCACTTTCCAATGTGCTGTGCAGCGATCCGGAAAGCGCGACGGTACAAGGTCTTACCATAGGCGCCACCTACTACGTTCGTGTGTATACCTGGACATCGACGACTGGCCAGACCAGCACGTTCAACATCTGCATCAGCACGCCGCCGCCGCCGCCCGCCAACGACGAGTGCGCAGGTGCGGTGAACCTGCCTGTCAGTGCTGGCCTCACGTGCAGCGCGCAGACCGCAGGAACGTTGCAGAGCGCCACGAACTCCGGACTGGCCGTATCGCCATGCTCCGGCACGGTGAACGATGACGTGTGGTACCGCTTCACGGCGACCGCCACCCAGCACATCATCACACTGAGCAGCATCGCGCCCACGACCACGCTGTACATGCAGTTGTTCGATGGAACATGCGGTTCGTTCGTTCACATGTCATGTGCGACGGTGAACACCTACACCACACCAGCCCTGGTGGCAGGCAACACGTACTATTTCCGCGTGTACAGCTTCGGAAGCACGGCTGTGAGCACCACCTTCAACGTGTGCGTGACCACGCCGCCTCCTGGCCCGCCTGCCAATGATGAGTGCGCCGGTGCATTGAACCTGCCGGTCAACCTCGGCTCGACCTGCTCGAACCAGACCTTCGGGACCGTGTTCGGTGCAACAGCCTCTGCCGGGGCCGTAACCCCGTGCTCGGGCACAGCCGATGACGACGTGTGGTTCTCATTCGTCGCCGCAGGCACCTCGCATACCGTTTCGCTCAACGGAGTGGCCGGCAGCGTGACGTCCATGAACCTCGCGGTGTACAATGGCAGCTGCGGTACCTTGACCAACATCGGGTGCGGCGCAACGAGCGCGACCTCCAGTGCGAACGTGAGCGGCCTCGTACCAGGCAATACGTACTACGTCCGCGTATACACCAACACGGCGACGAGCGGACAGAACACCACCTTCAATGTGTGCGTGACCTCACCGCCCGCGAACGACCTGTGCGCGAACGCGATCGCAGTGACCTGCAACAGCTTGACGGCCGGCAGCACCCTGGGCAGCTCGAACACCGGCAACCCGGGAACCTGCATCACCGACCTCAGCACCGCTGGTGGTGTGTGGTACACCGTACAGGGTTGGGGCGGTCCGATGACGGCCAGCCTGTGCGGCGCCTCCTATGATACCAAGATCGGCATCTTCACCGGCAGCTGCGGGGCCTTCACCTGCGTGAACGGGAACGATGATGATACCGGGACGGGCGGTGCTGGTGTCTGTGGTGGTGGTGTATCCAGCAGCACGTCCTGGACGAGCACGGCTGGTACGACCTACTACATCTACGTGACCGGTTACCTGACCAACGTCGGAACCTTCAACCTCACGGTACGCTGCGGTACGACCTCACCGACCTGCTCGGCCAACGGCCTGAACCTGGAGTTCCAGAACGACATGAACCCGGGCCAGGTGAGCTGGCAGATCCTGAACGAGGCCGGTACCATGACCGTGCTGAGCGGTGCGGACCCGATCCCCGCCAACAGCATCGGTACCCAGGCATTGTGCCTGCCCAACGGCTGCTATCGACTGCGCGTCCTTGACAGCGCCGGTGATGGCATGACCACGGGTGGTTACGAACTGCGTACCAGCGGCATGGGCCAGCGTATCATCGACAACACGAACAACTACTCCAGCGGCTCGGTCAGCGCGATCGCCAACGGGGGATCGTTCTGCCTGCCGATAGGAACCGTTACACCGCTCTGGAGCAGCTGCGACAAGCTGGAC
>JAGQVR010000408.1 GCA_020437875.1 Flavobacteriales bacterium | reverse complement strand
CGCGTGCTCCTGGAGGTGGAGTTCGACCTGGCCGTGCATGCGAACGTGTTGAAGAACCTGGCCGGGGTGTTGAACGTGCATCGCAAGGAGGACAGTACCTGGCTCCTGGAACACGATGCGACCACGGACATCCGGCCGGCGGTGTTCCGATTCGCTGTTGACAACGGCTTGCAGGTGTTGGGCATGCGCAGGACCGAACGTGCGCTCGAGGACATCTTCAAGGAGCTGACCCGACCGGGCAAGTGAGCATGCGACAGGCCCTTGCGGAACGCGGTCCGTCCTGGCTCATAGCTGCGCTATTCATCTTGAACGCCCTGTGGATGCTGTGGATCCCGTGCTTCCCCACCATGGATGGGATGATGCACCTCCAGACCGCGCACATGCTCTTCGACGGGGCTCCGCAGGGCGTCTATTGTGAGAACCCCGCGCCAGTCCCGAACATTCTCGGACACTACGTGCTCGGTGTGTTCAACCTGTTCCTCCCGGCCCTGCTCGCCGAACGCTTGCTGCTTGCGATGATCCTGCTCACGGTCGGACTGGGTACCTGGGCATTGGCACGCAGCCTGGGCAAGGTGTCCCCGCTCATCCTGCTGGTCCTTCCGGTGACCGTGAACTTCATGCTCGCGCTGGGCTTCCACAACTTCCTGCTCGGGGTCGGAATGGCCTGCTTCGGCGCAGCCGGCTGGTTCCGGGTGCAGCGACTGACATGGGCCGGGCTGCTCGGGTTACTGGCCGTCACGCTGTTGCTCTATTTCACGCACACCATGGCACTGGCCATGTTCCTGGTGTTGATCGGTGCCGTCGAGGGGGCTGTTCTCCTGGGCCTGAAAGAGCGACCAGGCGCGATCGCCCGGTCACCATGGCAGAACTCGACAGCGGTTCTCGTGGCCTGCCTACCTGCTGTCCTGCTGGTCCTGCGCTTCTCCGTAAGCCAGGAAACGGTCCTTGGCGAGGTGAACCACTGGGCGAACCTGCGGGACCTGATCGAATTGCGCAGCCTGGTCCTCTACCACGAGATCGCCGAGGAGAAGTTCACTTACAGCCTGAAGCTCCTCATCGTGGCCTGTGGCCTGCTCGCCGCCTACGGTCATTGGCGACAGCATGGCCTGCGGTTGGTGGCCACGGACATCCCGCTGGTGGTGGCGGTCGCACTGGTCGTGATCTACTTCTTCGTACCCGATTCCGTTGGTTATGCGAGCTACGTCAGCATCCGCTCCCAATGGATCGCATTGCTCCTCGTGGCGGTCTGGATCTCGCTGCAACCGGTGCCACCCATCGCATCCGTTCCAATGGTGGTCATGATCCTGCTCGCCCACCAGGCCCGTAACGGACATTACAGCGCGCAGATGGAGCCGATCGCGGAAAGGTGCGATATGATGCTGGAGATCAGCCGCACATTGAATGAGGGTAGTGTGGTCCTGCCGGTCAACTCGGATGACAACTGGCTCCTGACCCATATCTCCTCCTTTCTCGTCGCTGAACGGGACATCGTGCTCCTGGACAACTATGAATGCGCCACCGGGTACTTCCCATTCATCTGGTGCCCAGACCTGCCGGCCGATCTCGCGGCCCATCTGGGTGGAAGGGCCGACTGCATGGACTGGCTTCCTGGCCATACCATGGACCAGCGGTCACCGCGGATCGATCACATCGTGCTGATCGGTTATGAGGAACAGGAGGACCATTGCCGTTGGACAACGCTGCATGGCGTGTTGGACCGGCATTACCGCAAGGCCGCGTCGAACCATTACGCCACGGTGTACGACCTCGTTCGCTGAGGTTGATAACCCGTGGAAGCGCGATCTTGCCGGAACACCGGGAACTGCTTCCTTTGCAGCCTCGAATTCCACAACATGCCTTACCTCTTCACTTCCGAGTCCGTCAGCGAAGGCCACCCCGACAAGGTCGCCGACCAGATCAGCGATGCCCTCATCGACCACTTCCTCGCCTTCGACCCGAGCAGCAAGGTGGCCTGTGAAACGCTGGTGACGACCGGTCAGGTCGTGCTCGCCGGTGAGGTGAAGAGCAAGGCCTACCTCGACGTGCAACAGATCGCCCGCGAGGTGATCGAGAAGATCGGCTATACGAAGAGCGAATACATGTTCGAGGCGCACAGCTGCGGCGTGCTTAGCGCCATCCACGAGCAGAGCCCGGACATCAACCAGGGCGTGGAGCGCAAGAAGCCCGAGG
>JAGQVR010000407.1 GCA_020437875.1 Flavobacteriales bacterium | reverse complement strand
GCTTGTTGGCGCCGCCGGACTTGAGGATCACATCGAAGCTGGTCTTCGCAGCTGCGGCGTCACCGCCACCTGCTGCTGCACCACCTGCTGCCACTGCCACTGCAGCTGCTGCCGGTTCGATCTTGTACTCCTCTTTCAGGTATTGAGCGAGTTCGTTCAACTCTTTCACGGTGAGGCCCACGAGCTGGTCGCCCAAGGATTTGATATCTGCCATTTTTCGGGTTTGTTACTTGTGTTCGGGGAAGCGGACTGTGCGTAACGCGTTTGATGGATCGCCCACCGCAGAACGGCGGGCTTTCCTTGATGTCTGTTAGGCTGCTCGTTCTTCGAGGGTCTTGAGCAGGCCGGCGATCTTCTGGCCACCGCTGCCCTGCAGGCCGCTGATGACGTTCTTGATCGGGCTTTGGAGCAGGCCGATGATCTCGCCGATGAGCTCCTCGCGACCCTTGAGGTTGCTGAGCATCACCAGTTGGTCATCACCCACGAAGACGGCCTCCTCCACCCAGGCGCTCTTCAGCACGGGCTTGTCGGCCTTCTTGCGGAACTCGCTGATCAGCTTGGCGGGAGCGTTGCCCTTCTCGGACATCAGCAGGGAGGTCTGACCTTTCAGTGTGGGGATCACGCCGGTGTAGTCCTTGCCTTCCACGCTCTCCATCGCCTTGCGCAGCAGGGTGTTCTTCACCACCTTCATGCGGATGCCGCTCTTGTGGCAGGCACGGCGCAGGTTGCTCGTCACCTCGGCGGTCATGCCGGAGGTGTCGGCGAGATAGATCACGTTGGTGGACTTGATGTCCTCCACCAGCTCGGCGATCGCTTGGTCTTTTTCGGTACGGGTTGCCATGGTGTTCGCTGGTTATGTGATCAACCCACGGAAACGGTGCGGGTATCCACCTGCACGCCGGGGCTCATGGTGCTGCTGATGCTGATGCTCTTGATATACGCTCCCTTGGCGGTGCTGGGCTTCAGCTTCACCAAGGTCTGCAGGAGTTCGGTGGCGTTCTCGCTGAGCTTGTCCGCATCGAACGAGGCCTTGCCGATCACCGCATGGATGATACCGGCCTTGTCCACCTTGAAGTCGATCTTGCCGGCCTTGACCTCCTTCGTGGCCTTGGCCACATCCATGGTCACGGTACCGGTCTTCGGGTTCGGCATGAGGCCACGGGGACCGAGCACACGGCCCAGCGCACCCACCTTGGCCATCACGGCCGGCGTGCAGATGATCACGTCCACGGACGTCCAACCACCCTTGATCTTCTCGATGTAATCGTCCAGGCCGGCCATGTCGGCACCGGCTGCCAGGGCCTCCTCGCACTTGGCGGGATCGGCCAGCACCAGTACGCTCACCGTACGGCCGGTGCCATGCGGCAGGCTCACGGTACCGCGCACCATCTCGGTGCTCTTCTTGGGGTCCACACCGAGGCGCACGGCGATGTCCACCGTGGCGTCGAACTTCGTGGTGCTCACCTGCTTCACGATCTGGGCCGCTTCCTGCAGGGTGTAGATCTTGGACGTGTCGAACTTCGACAACGCGGCTTTACGCTTCTTGGTCACAGTTGCCATGGTCGTCGGGTTCAGAAGGGTTTGTCACCGGTCACGGTCACGCCCATGCTGCGGGCCGTACCCGCCACCATGCTCATGGCGCTCTCGATGGTGAAACAGTTCAGGTCGGGCATCTTGTCCTCGGCGATCGCCTTGATCTGCGCCCAGGAGATGCTGCCCACCTTGTTGCTGTGCGGAACGCCGCTACCCCCCTTGATCTTGGCGGCATCCATGATCTGGACGGCCGCCGGCGGGGTCTTGATGATGAAGTCGAACGACTTGTCGCTGTATACGGTGATCACCACGGGCAGCACCTTGCCTGCCTTGTCCTGCGTGCGTGCATTGAACTGCTTGCAGAACTCCATGATGTTCACGCCCTTGGCACCCAGTGCGGGGCCGATGGGCGGCGAGGGGTTGGCGGCGCCACCCTTCACCTGTAGTTTCACGAGACCTGAGATCTCCTTGGCCATTGTTCTTGATTTGTGTCCTTGTTAGCGCCTTCCTTTCGGTCAGCTCGGACGGGTTATTTCTTCTTCGTTCGGTGCATGGTCGACGTGAACATCGCCCTTACACCTCTTTCTCGACTTGCATGAAGCTCAGTTCCAGCGGGGTCTTCCTTCCGAAGATCTTCACCATCACCTTCAGCTTCTTCTTC
>JAGQVR010000406.1 GCA_020437875.1 Flavobacteriales bacterium | reverse complement strand
TACAAGCGCTGGCGGACAAGGGCAGCACACGTGCGCGCACCATCCTCAAGCTCCTCGCCGATCCGGAGGGTTTCCTCAGCTCGGTGCAGGTCGGCATCACCCTCATCGGCATCGTGAGCGGTGCCTACGGCGGTGCCGCACTGACCGATGACCTGGAGACCGTGCTGGAGCGCTGGCCTTCCGTGGCGGGCTATGCGCACAACGTGGCGCTGGCGGTCGTGATCGGCGGCATCACCTACTTCACCATCGTCGTCGGCGAGCTCGTGCCGAAGCGACTGGCCATGGGCAACCCCGAGGCCATCGCCTTGTTCAGTGCACCCATCATCCGGGCCTTCACCTTCGCCACCTTCCCCATCGTGAAGTTGCTCGCGGTGAGCACCACCCTGCTCATGAAGTTCATCCCGGTGAAGGAGGGTGAAGGCGACCGCTTGAGCGAGGAGGAATTGCGCGCCATGATCCGCACGGCGAACACGCAAGGGCTGCTGGACAGGCAGGAATCGGAAGCACACCAGAACCTCTTCCGTTTCAGCGAGCATGTGGCGCGCACCCTGATGACACACCGCAGCGAGGTGGAATGGATCGACAGCACGAAGCCATTGGACGCCATCATCGCGCAGGTTAAGGACAGTTACCGCAGCAAGTACCCGGTGTGCCGTGGACGCATGGAGGAGATCGAGGGCACCTTGGACGTCCGCGACTTGTTGGAACAGGCGGGTACACCCGGCTTCAAGATCGCCGACGTCGTGCGGCCAGCCATCATCGTTCCCGAGAGCGCCGGCGCCTTCGCCATCCTCAAGCTTTTCAAGAGGAACAAGCAGTACATCGCCGTGGTGGTGGATGAGCATGGTGGCTTCGAGGGACTGGTGACGCTGCACGACCTTACCGAGGCCATCGTGGGCGATCTGCCGGAAGAAGAAGAGGATGCGAGTCCGGAGATCGTGAAGCGTGCGGATGGCTCCTACCTCGTGGGCGGCCAGGTCCTCATCGGCGACCTCAACGCCTACCTCGCCTCCGAAGTGATGGATGAGGAGAGCACCAGCTACACCACCGTGGCCGGTTACTTCCTGAGCAAACTGGACCACATACCAGTACCCGGCGACCGCATCACGGACAAGCGATTCGGCGGTGAGGTGCTGGACATGGACGGTCACCGCATCGACAAGGTGCTGATCACGCTGATCGAGGAGGAGTGAAACGTTTCCTTGTCATACAGACCGCCTTCCTGGGCGATGCGGTGCTGGTGACGAGCATCCTCGAGAAGCTGCATGCCTTCTACCCGGACGCGCGGATCGACCTGGTGGTGCGCAAAGGCAATGATGGGCTCTTCATCGGTCATCCCTTCATCCATACGCTGCATGTCTGGTACAAGCGCGAAGGCAAGACCAAGGCGCTCTTCAAGCTGATCGCTCAACTGCGGAAGACGAAGTATGACCACATCATCAATGCGCAGCGCTTCTTCAGCACGGGCCTGATGACGGTATTGGCACGCGGCGGCGAGAAGATCGGTTACGACAAGAACCCGCTGAGCCTCCTGTTCACGCGCAGGGTGAAGCATGTGATCGGCGATGGTCGACATGAAGTGGATCGCTTGAACGCGTTGATCGAACATTTGACGGACGCATCCCGCCCGCTACCCAAATTGCACCCCGGTGCAGAAATACGTGAGCAGGTGCAGCACGTCATCTACAAATACACCGAGGACGAGGGGAGTTATGTCTGTATCGCACCTTCTTCCGTGTGGTACACCAAACAATGGCCCGAACAGAAATGGGTGGAACTAGTCCGATCGCTTCCACCAGAACAACATGTGTTCTACATCGGTGCACCTACGCCCGGCGACTATTCGATGTGCGAACGCATCTCACGTGCATCGGGCCGTGGTGAAGTGGTGATCGAGGAATTGCTGTCGCCCCTGGCGAGCGCGGTCCTGATGGAAGGCGCGGTGATGAACTACGTGAACGACAGCGCACCGCTGCACATCGCGAGTGCCATGAATGCGCCTGTAACGGCGGTGTTCTGCAGCACGGTACCGGCCTTCGGGTTCGGGCCCTTACGTGAGAATGGCCGCGTGGTGGAGACCAGCGAGCAATTGGATTGCCGACCATGCGGGCTGCATGGGTACAAGGCCTGTCCGAAGAGGCACTTCAGGTGTGCGTGGGGGGTTGAGGTGGAGCAGGTCGCATCTTGAGAGGGCC
>JAGQVR010000405.1 GCA_020437875.1 Flavobacteriales bacterium | reverse complement strand
ACATCCCAGATGAAGAGCTCGGAGAGCGTCACATCGATCCCATCGTTGTCGAAGAGCAGCGCGCTCTGGTTGAAGAGACCGGTGATGTAGTTGGTGGTGTTGGCCACGTCACCCTTGTCCAAATAGATGTTGTGGTTCACCTCCCAGTAGTAACGCACGCAGCGCACGGTCCGCTCGCCGGCGGGCATGGTGAGTTCTTCCGTATGGTAGACCTCGTCGCCGTCGTCCGTTCCACAGGTGAACGAAGCTCGGCCCCGCAGGTCGCGGTCCCGGTAGATGACATGCCGACCCTCGCGGTCATCCGCCAACCGACCGATGACGATCTGCCCCTGTCCATCGTTCACCAACGCCATCAACTCACCATCGAACAGGCTTACCGCCGCCCACGAACCGCTCACGCCATGGATCATACCACGGTAGTGGACGCCTGGCAGACCGATATTCCGCTGGCCACTGGCCAGAACCACGTTGACGGCATCATCAGCGATGGAAACGCGAGCAAGGTCGAGATCGAGCGATCCACCCTCGAAGGGAACGGACAGCGTGATGTGTTCAAGGCGCTGCTGCACCGCACGGCTCGTCGCAGCCTTGTCCATGCGGAGCAGTGCGCCTTTGGTGAGCGCGGCGTCCAGCACGCGGTCATCCATCGCCGGATCGGTATTGGTGAAGACCGTTGTGGGAGCGAAAGCGACACCCTTCGCATGCATGTCCTGGATGCGCTCCGCAACACGGCCGTGCTGTGCGGTGGCCGCGAACCATGGGGAGAGCAGTAAGATGAGCAGCACGTATCGGATCGTTCTCATGTTGGCAAATGTCAGTGACCGACCTTCGGTCAGGGAACAATGAATGCCCTTCGACCGGGTTCCTACCCGGGGATCGAACGGGACACACAAAGGAAGGACGATGAGCGATCGGGCGGGCCTTATTCCGAGTCTCTGAACGGATCAGCCGATGGATCGAGCGATCGGATCGACGAACAGGTATTCCCAGACCAGGGGATCGCGGAAGAGCGGGAAGTGAACGGTCGATCCTGATCCATGGCACGTCAGGGGAAGGAGGGATCCTGAGCGGTCGTTCTGGACCCATGGGCCCTTAGTGCATAGCTCAGGTACAACTGCCAGGTGCGTAGGTAGGTGGGCGAACCTCCACCGGGCCGGTCCAGGTCCGTCATGCCGTGCAGGTAACGCAGGCCCATGTGCAGTCGTTTCCCGCTGTCCACCTCAACACCGGTGCTCAAGGCCAGCTCCCATTGGGCCATGGCATCCACCCTGTCCGCGGATCGACGGGCCTTCAGCGCAGGATCAAGACCGACCAGCTGGCCGGTGACCGATTCACGCGCGGCAAGCGTTCGCGCCAAGGTCATCCCTCCATCGATCCGCAGACCTGGCCAGTGCTGCAAGGTCAGTAACACCGGCAATTCCGCACTAACGAGGTGCATGCTTCGCCGGGCCTGCATGAATCCATCCCCGTTCTCGTCCAGCATGAAGGGCTGATCGGCCGGACGGAGCTGGTATCCACAGGACCGCACATCCAATAGCAGTTCCGCGCGACAGCCGACCATCGCTCCTCCCTCGTAGCCAGCTCCCACGCCCACGTGAAAGCCCATCCCGTCCACACTGCGACCGGTATGCGAAACGTGGCCGGCCCCGAGCGGATCACGGGCGAAGGAATGACTGACCCCCACCTTCACGTCCCAGGCCAGTTGCGCACCGACCGGTAGCGAACGGACGAGAAGCAGGAAGATGGTCGAACGGAGGATGAGCGCCATTGCCGTTCAGTGAACGACGCTGGCGATGGATCGTTGTGCCAGGAACGTACTCCCTACGTGACGTGAGTGCCCTCCCTCAAACGTTGAAGAGGAAGTGCATCACGTCACCATCCTTCACCACGTACTCCTTCCCTTCCGTGCGCAGTTTGCCAGCTGAACGCGCGGCGGCCTCGCTGCCCAGGGTCACGTAGTCGTCGTAGCCGATCACCTCGGCGCGGATGTAGCCCTTCTCGAAATCGGTGTGGATGACACCCGCCGCCTTGGGTCCGGTATCGCCCTGATGGATGGTCCACGCACGGACCTCCTGGACACCGGCGGTGAAGTAGGTCTGCAGTTTCAGCAGGTCGTATGCCGCGTGGATCAGCTTGTTCACACCCGGCTCGCTCAGTCCGATATCGGCAAGGAACATCTCGCGTTCCTCAGGCGTCTCCA
>JAGQVR010000404.1 GCA_020437875.1 Flavobacteriales bacterium | reverse complement strand
CACGGCGCCTATCCGGAAAAGAAAGAGGGCCGCACGGATCGTGTGGCCCTCGATGCATGGAAGGTGGTCTTAGTCCACGAAGAAGCGCATGGTCCGGCGTTGCCCATCGCCAGCCACTTCGATCAGGTGCAGGCCGGCGCCCAGTGCGGTGATGTCGATGAGCTCCGTGCGGGGCTGCGCCGAGGCGGCCAGGCGTCCGGTGGTGATCAGACGACCTGCAGGGTCAAGCACCCGATACCCGAGCGATCCGGCGTTGGCGTAGGTCAGGGGCAGCATGCCGTTGCTTGGTGCGTGCAGGCGTAGCTCCAGCTCCTGCGCGTGATCGCTGATGCCCACCTCCAGGGAGGTCAACATGAGCGCGCTCGCCGGTCCGAAGAAAGAGGACTGCATGTAGAGCAGGAGATTGGCCCCGTTCGTCGCGCTCATCCATACGTACTGGACAATGGGGAACACGTTCTCCAACCGCAGGCGCAGCAACAGCACATCGTTCCAGGTGCCACTGGGCAGGATGAGCGTTCCGGTACCCACGACGTCATAGTCATAGGTACCAGGGAAGGTCAACGCGCTGTTCGCCCAGGTGTCCGAATTGGAATCGCCATACTGCACGGGATAGACCAGCTCCACCTGCGGATCGCTGTAGATGGCCAGGGAGCCAGCGTAGTAGCCGATGCGGGACATGGAGTCCGCGGTGTTGGAGAAGTAGGAGTAACGCGGTATCCCCGACTCATGGACACAATGGTCCGCCGTTGGGAAGGACGCACCGTAGGGTGTGGCCCCGGGCGCCAGGAAGTCCACCACGCTCGTCGTGGCCGTCGCGATCAGGTCGTTGAACTGCCAGGTGACGTTCTGCCCCAGGGTGGTATCGATGGCCGCCAGGTTCTGCACCTCCCGCAGGGTGTAGGTGGAGCCGATGGGTAGTTGTTCGTTGGCCGTCAACGTGTAGGATTGTGCGCGGAGGCTCGTGAGAGCCGCGATGCAGAGCGCACTGAGGAGGATGCGTTCGCCCATGGTACCGATGTGGTGTACAAGGTGGGTCACGATCATCCAAGGATGATGGTACGGGTGGTGATGCCCTTATCGGTCCGGAGCACCATGTGGTAAAGTCCATCGGGCATCCCGCTCACATCAAGGTCCACCAAGGCGGAGGGGCCGTTGACCGGATAGGACCGCACGAGGCTGCCACGGCCATCGTACAGGGCGGCGTGGTGCAGGCTGTTCCCATCACCCAGGCGCACGGTGAGACGGTCCCTTGCGGGCTGCGGGAAGACCTCGAAGCTGGCCGCGCCGATCTCGCTGATGCCGACGGCGCAAGCGGTCACCGAGATATCATCGATGCGGTAGAAGGCCACGTTGGACGTGCTGCTCTCATTGGCGACCACGACGGTGGTGTTCTCCGGTCCGGAGAAGCTGCCCACCGTGATGTACTGCTCCCCGCCCTGGGCGAAGAACTCACCACTGATCTCCTCCCATCCGGTGTCCTCCAGCACATTCCCCGGGGTGTTCTCCACCTGGGGGGTATATGGCAGCACGCCCGTATTGGAAAGGCCCACAGCGGTGGTGGTGAACAGCACCCCGAAACGGTCCGTTGCATAGCGGAAATTCGTCTTGCGCACCCAAAGGGAAACGCAATAGCCCTGGCCGGCCACCAAGGGCGCCGTAAGCGGGGCCTGGATGTACTCCCGGTAGTTGGCGAAGAGGCCCTCACCGTGCACATACACCCCGGAACTGCCCGGCCCAGTGCGGCCCGGGACGTTCTGGGTGGGACAGCCCGACTGGAAGAGATCGGGAGTGCCATTGGTGGGTGCGTACCAGGGCACGGCGAATTGGATCTCACTCGCTTCCGGACATTCCGTCTGGATATCGAAGCTCGGGTTCGGGACCAGGTTCTGGGCCCAGGAACATGGCCCGGCGAGGAGGAGTGACGAGAGGAGTAGGTGTTTCTTCATTCCGTATGGTATTGTTGGCTGAAATGTATAGGGAAAAGGGATCGCTATGACCGGTGGCCAGGGCTGGACCATCGCTCGTTCACCGCTCCCTCCTCACCACGGGGAGATACGGCCAGCGCCTTGACCGGTCAATGACCGCGCGCTTCCACGAGCGATGGATGATCGGAAGTAACGCCCTGGAAAGTGCCTGCGCCCCAAATACGCACAACTCAGACCACCACCTCCCCCACCAACTCGTGCTCCCGCGCTTCGGTGA
>JAGQVR010000403.1 GCA_020437875.1 Flavobacteriales bacterium | reverse complement strand
GGGTCGCCAGCCTCAATGGCGAAATCCGGGACCACCCGGTGGAACAAGGTGCTGTCGAGGGAGTGGTCCAACACCCTGGAAATGAACCGATCACGCAGTCCTGGTGTCTCGTTGTACAGTGCCACGATCAGGTTTCCGAAGCGGGTGCGCAATTCGACCAGCTGGCGCTTGGCAGCAACAGGGCTCTGGCCACGGCCGGGCAACCCCAAGCCGACCAGGAATGTCACTAGGGCGAGGTGCCGGAAGGTGCGCGACATGGCGGACTTGTTTACCTTTGGCATTCCTCGAAAAGTCCTTGATCCTCAAAGGCCCACAAAAGTAACCCAATGGCCACTTCCTACTTCCGACCCCTGACCTATCTGATGCTGGTCGGGCTGCTGGCATTCGGATCCACCGCGTGCAACAAGGAGAAGCCCACCACCGTGGTGATCACGGTGAAGGACATGGAGGGCCAGCTGGTGCCGGACGCCTATGTGAAGCTCTTCGCCAATCCTGCGGTCCCCCAGAAGCCGGACCTCACGCGCCTGTTGCAGGAAGGTCAGACCAAGGGCAACGGCACGGTGGAGTTCGATTACTCCGGCCTGTACGAGCAGGGCCAGGCGGGCTTCGCGGTGTTGGATATCTATGTAGAGAAGGACACGCTCTTCGCCGAAGGCATCATCAAGGTACTGGAGGAAGAGACGAATGAGCAGACGCTCATCCTCGAGGAGATGCCGGACTGATCCGGCTCATTCTTCGAAATAGGCCAGAACTGCCTCCTTCATCAATCGTTCCTGTTCCTCCGGGCCCAGGGGGGGCAGGTCCTTGATGCGCTCGAAGTGCGGCCAGCCATCGGCATCGCGCCCCAATTCCTTGTAGTAGCCGAATGGCAGCAGCACCACGCAGATGGCGATGTGCATCAGCGCCACTTTCTCATCCTTCTTGAACTCACGAGCGTCCTGCCCGAGCTCCTGAACCCCGATCAGGAAGAGCATGGCGTTGAGGTCGAGCGTACCGGCATCGAAACGTGCGGACAGTTTCGTCACCAGGTCGCGCCAGCGCTTTTCGAAGGATAGGTCCAAGGTCGTCGGGGCGTAACGGGGGCGCAAAGATGAAGTTCCCGATCTTCAGCGCCGCATGAACTGGCTGGATTGGACCATTATCGCCCTGGCGGCCTACGCTGCAGTGAAGGGCTTTTCACGCGGCTTCATTGTTGAGCTGGCCTCCTTGGTGGCCTTCGTCGCGGCGGTATGGGCCGGCATCCACTTGAGCGAACGCGTTGCCGCTGCGACCGGCCTTGGCACCGATAACGCCGCATTGGCTTTCCTGGTCACGTTCATCGCGGTGCTCGTCGGTATCCACCTGCTCGCTCGCGGACTTACGACCCTGGTGGATATCGCCCAGCTCAGCCTGCCCAACAAGTTCGGTGGACTATTCTTCGGGATCGTGCGGTCGGCCTTCATGCTCAGCGTCTCCCTCAATCTGCTGGTCGGGTATTCCGAAGGGGCTTTTCCGCCGACCGAAGTGCGTGAAGGCTCACGCCTGTACGCCCCGATACGTGCTTTCGCGCCGGTGCTCGTTCCGGCGTTGGAGGAGACGAAATGGGTGCGCAACGCGGTGGACCGCGCGAAGGAGGAACTGGACCGTGTGATCGATCGGTCAGACCGGTGAGGCCGCAAGCGGCTGTCGGATGCGGTAGCTGAAGAAGAGGATACTGATCCCGGTCGCCAGCGCAATGAAGACCGTGAACCAGCTGGTCCAGGCGAGGAGGTCGGTGCGGTGCAGCACGAAGACCAACGTTCCGGCCATATAGAGCAGGCGGAGGATCTCCAGTGGTACGGCCCACGGACGGGCTTGCAGGATGCCACCCCAGCTTACGGTCATGCCGAATAGCCCGATCGAGAGCACGAGGCGGTCCACGGGCGACAGCGGCCATTGCATGTTGATGGTGACGTACATGTAGCCGAGGCCGAGCAGCACCTGTGCGACGAGGTAGCCGGTCATGCCAGGAAAGGCCGTGCTGCGGAACTTGACCTGTTCGGCGAGTGTGTAACCGATCACCGGAGGACCGTCATCGGTGCGCAGGTCGGCCGGGCGCCAACCGGTGGGCTTGAACCAGATGCGCAGCTTGTCCCACCAACTGCGCGTGTGCCAGGCATCACTCCACAACTGGCGCCAGAACTGGAAGTTGATGAGGAAGGGGTCCCATGAGCGTGGTGGGTGCGTGACG
>JAGQVR010000402.1 GCA_020437875.1 Flavobacteriales bacterium | reverse complement strand
GCTCGTGTGCCTGGTCTTTACCCAGCCGCTCGGCGAGCTTCATCATGATGTACTCGCTGTTGTCGATGCCATGGTTGATGTTGGCGTTGACGTACAGCCGCTCGGTGTTGACCCCCAGCGTCGCCGAGAGTTCCACCATGCGCACGATAGCCTCCCGCATGAGACCGACGGCCTCGTACAGGATGCTGTCGAACAGCCTGTTGGAGGTGCTGTCCGCCTCGAACGGGCGCGCGCTGGAGAAATAGCCCACCGAGGTCAGCGAGTACAGCTTCTGCGCGTTGGCGATGATGCCCTTGGCCAGCTTGGGGTTGATCTTGTGCGGCATGGTGGAGCTGCCGATCGTCCCCTTCTGGAACCCTTCCGAGACCTCCCCGAATTCCTCGATGGAGGTCTGGAACACCTCCTCCGCCACCTTGTGGAAGTTGTTCGCCAGCAAGGCCAAAGCGTTGATGTACTCCACCTTGGGCGAGTTGATGGCGCGCGACGGAATGTGCATCACGTCCATCTCTAGGAGTTCGCCGACGCGCTTTTGCACGTCCAGACCGATCGCACCGGTGGAGTTGAAGGCCCCGACGGCACCGCCCATCATGATGGTGAAGACGCGTGGCTCCAGCTGCTCCAGGCGCTCCACGCTCATCAGGATCTCCGAGATCCAGCAGGCCACCTTGTAGCCGTAGGTGATCGGGATGGCGTGCTTGCCGTGCGTGCGCCCGGCCATGACGCTATCCGCCTGGGCCTCCGCCATATCCGCCAGATTCAGCAGGATCTGCCTGGTGAGTTCCAAGAACTTCCGATTCACCTGCTTCAGCACGATGCTCTGAGAGCTCTGCTGGATGTTCTGGGTGGTGCTGCCGTAGTGGATGTACTTGCCGGCCTCCGGATCGCAGGCCTTCACGAACACCTTGACGAAAGGCACGAAGCCGTGACCCACCTTGCGGTAGATCTCGTCCATCAACTCCAGATCCAAGTTCTCGTACTTGGCGTTGGCCTTGATGTTCTCCGCCGCTTCACGAGGGATCACCCCGTGCTCGGCCTGCGCCACGGCGAGCGCGCTCTCCACGTCCAGCCAGGTTTGAAGCTTGACCTCCTGCGACAACAAGTGGCCGATGCCATGGTCGTCGAGGGTCTTGCTCATCGAGTCTGTGAGTGCCATCAGCTCACCGGCTTCTTCATCGCGTCGTCAACCGCGTTGCGGATGAACTCGACGTAGGGGCCGAACACGATGTGCACGTGGCCGTCCTGCGGGAAGAAGAGGCCGCTGGTGCCGGTGTTCTTGAGGATCTCCCGGTCGACGGCGTCGTTGGAGACGATGTCCACGCGCAGACGAGACACGCAGTTGTCGACGTTCTTGATGTTGTCCTTGCCGCCCAGGCCCTTGATCACGAGCACCGCGATCTCGTCATAGCGCTTCTCGAGGAGCAGGGTTCGGTCGCCCATCGCCTTCTCGCGCCCCAGGGTCTCGAACTTGAACTTCGTGATCGCGAAGCGGAAGAAGAAGTAGAAGACCACGGAGTTGGCCAGGCCCAGGAGAACAAGCTGCCACCAGTTGGTCTGGTCGTACAGGAGGCCGAAGATGCCGAAGTCGAAGATCGTGCCGCGGATGTAGCCGATAGTGACGTCCAGGAACTGCAGGGGGAGAGCCATGATGCCGCAGAGGATCGCGTAGGCCACGAACAGCAGCGGGGCGATGAACAGGAACGAGAACTCGATCGGCTCGGTGATATTACCCAGGAAGGCGGTGAGCACCACGGTGAGGATGGCGGCCTTGGCGACCTTCTTGTTCTCCTTGAAAGCGGTGTGATAGAACGCCAGGCCCATCGCCGGGATGCGGAACAAGGTGGTGAGCATCTGGCCGCTCGCCAGGTAGCTGAAGAGCTTCGGGCCGTGCTCGGTCCAGGCCTGCGAGCCCGGGCCTTGGTTGAAAAGCACCTCGTTGGCGGCAGGCAGGATACCCACGTAGGGCTGGCCATTGATCATGTAGGTGCCGCCCGCCTCGGTGAAGCGCACCACCGACGCGAGCACGTGGTGCAGGCCGAACGGGATGCAGAGGCGGTGCGCCGTCCAGTACAGGCCGACGCCGAAGGTGTCGTTCATGAAGACCGGCGAGATGAAGACCAGCACCCAGGTGAATCCGCCCCAGACGATGGGGACGAGGAAACCGATCGGGATCATCAGCACGAAGGTGGCGATGGCCACGAACTTCTTGCCGCCGAAG
>JAGQVR010000401.1 GCA_020437875.1 Flavobacteriales bacterium | reverse complement strand
GAGGCACCACAGCATTGTTGGTCAAGGACATCACTCCGCAAGCGCTCTTGGCCATGCTTGGGAACGTGGTGGTGATCGACGTGAACGAAGCGGACAACTATGCATTCGCGCATGTGCCTGGAGCCAAGCTGCTGGCCTACGACGCGATCACCGCATCCGACCTCCCCTTGGACCTTGCGAAGGCACTGGTGTTCTATTGCTGGAGCCCGGAATGTCCGGCTGCGAGCATGGCCGCCGCCAGAGCGCTCGAACTTGGGCATACCAACGTGTATTGCATGCACGCCGGGATCACCGGTTGGGAGGATGCGGGGCTGCCGACCGAGCCGTAGCCAAGGTTCATTAGGAATCCTCGAAAGCCCCACCGAGACGAACAGGTGGAAATACGGGGTGTAGGTCGTCCTGCATGACCGAAATTGCGCTGTCCTTCTGGGACAAGTCCATGTTCCAAGCAAGTTGGCCCACCATGGCATTGACCATTCGATCCTGTAAACCACCCTTTGTGGGTATTGCGCCCCTTCCAGGGATCCCCGAGCTTAGCCCTACCCTAACCTCTCTCATTACCAACCACCTACACCGATGACCATGCCGGCCCTGAGAAAGCGGCTGGGGACACTCGTGCTCTCCTTTACCGCTTTCTTCCTCTCCCTCCAAGCCCAGAACGATTGTGCCAATACGGTGACGCAAGCCCAGGGGTACACGACGTCCATTTCGGATGTCACGGCCAACCCGAACGGTAGCTATACCATCGTACTTACCGTGTTGAACAATGGCTGTTCCGGCTGCCGCAAACTCAACTCCTTCACCGTACAGGCCGCACCCGGGACCTACTCCGATGTGAGCGTCCAGGTGCTCTATGGGCCCTTCAGTTACGCCAATATCGACATGGGGCCTTCGCTTTCGGGCACTTCGATGACGGGTTTCCGCATCAATAACACGAACGGGATGGGGAACGGGAATGCCTCGGCCTTCACGATCACCTACACGGTAACCTCCCTGCAGAACCAGCAGACCATCGGCAAAGCCGGCCCGAACACGCTATCCACTTCCTTCACCACGGCCGATTTCCAAGCCGTCCTCGACTGCCTTACCGGCTTCATCTTCCCCTATTTCGACCCCTACGCCAACAAGTCATACGACATCATCGGCGTGGAACTGACCTCGCTTTACTACACCTTCCAAGGCACGGGCGGCTACATCAGCAACGACATCTTCCAGATCATCGGTAACAGCGTACGCGTCTCCATCCGCACCCAACCGGGCCAGCATGCCAGCGCCATCGCGCTGCTAACGACCCCGGCCTACGGATTGGTGCAGGAGTTCAACGACCCCGTCAATAACGTGGTGGAGGGGACCTTCCCCATCCTGAACCTGCTCTCGTTGAACCTGCTGCCGGACCTTCTGGTCTCGGCGCGTCCGATCTACGCCGCACTCAGCAATGCCGGATTGATCACGAGCCAGGGTGACAGTGCCCTCCGCTCCTTCCGGGCCCGTGAGGTCTTCGGCGTGAATGGCCAGGGCATCAAGGTGGGCGTGCTATCGGACAGCTACAACACGAAGCTGGGTGACCCTGCGGCGGATGACGTATTGCGGAAGGACCTGCCAGGAACGACCAATCCGGATCACCCGAACCCGGTCCAGGTCCTGCAGGACTATCCCTTCGGGACGCGGTCGGACGAAGGACGCGCGATGCTACAGATCGTGCACGACGTGGCCCCGGGTGCTGACCTGGCGTTCAGGACCGGTTTCCTCGGCGCGGTGGACTTCGCCAAGGGCATACGCGACCTTCAAGAAGCGGGTTGCGATGTGATCGTGGATGATATCTCCTACATCTCCGAGCCCTTCTTCCGGGACGGCGTGGTGGCGCAAGCGGTGGACGAAGTGACCGCGCTCGGCGTCAGCTATTTCTCAGCGGCAGGCAACTTCGGCACGAAGTCCTGGCAAGGCACCTTCGCACCGTCCGCTCCACCTGCTGGGGTCATCGGCCAGGCACACAACTTCGCTGCCGGTAGTGGTGGAACCGACATCCTGCAGAACATCACCCTCTACCAGGGTGAGTACACCGTGGTGTTCCAATGGGACGACGGCACGCCTGGGAACACCACCAGCTCGGACTTCGATATCTACCTGGCGAACAGCAACGGCAACACGCTGTTCGGCTTCAACCGCATGAACGTGGGTGGTGATGCACTTGAGGTGCTGCCCTTCGTGGTCTCCACGGA
>JAGQVR010000400.1 GCA_020437875.1 Flavobacteriales bacterium | reverse complement strand
GTTAAACCCCGTATTGACCCGCCTGATGGGTGGCCTGGGCAACCAGCTCTTCCAGTATGCGGCAGGCCTTGCGCTGGCCCGGCGGCTGGAGGTGCCCCTGCTGCTGGACCGCACTTTCCTGGACAGCCGTCCGGCACACATGGACTGGACCCCGCGTGAACTGGCCCTGGATGCCTTCCGCGTGCCGTTGCGCTTCGCCACCGATGCTATCGTACGCGATCTCCGCCGCCCGATCGACCGCCGCTTCCACAGGCTCCTGCAGCGGGTGCTGCCAGGGCTGTATTCCGAGGTGCACTTGGAGCGCGGCCCCGGCTTCGACCCCGCCTTCTTCCGGCACACGGCACCAGTGTACCTCGAAGGCTTCTGGCAGAACGAACGCTACTTCACCGACCTGGCCCATGAGCTTCGCCATGAGCTCTTCGTTCCCTTCGCAGCACCGCGAGGCATGGACCAGGTGCTGCTTGGGGCCATCCAGAGCTGTGTGAGCGCCAGTGTGCATGTGCGCCGCGGGGATTACGTGAGCCATGCCGCAGCGAAGGAATACCATGGAAACTGCTCGGTGGACCACTATGTGAGCGCCGCCCGCGAACTGGCCGAGCAGCATGGCGTGGAGCACTTCTTCGTCTTCAGCGATGAACCTGAATGGGCCGCCGAGCACCTGCCCCTGCCACGCCCGTTCACGATCGTATCGCACAACACGGGTCGCAACGCCCATTGGGACCTCTTCCTGATGAAGCACTGCCGCCACCACATCATCGCCAACAGCAGCTTCAGCTGGTGGGGCGCGTGGCTCAACGAACGGCCTGACAAGGTGGTGATCGCTCCGGCCACCTGGTTCGCGGGCAGCGGCACCCCCTCCTCGGCCATCATTCCCCCCTCATGGACCGTCCGTTGAACATCGCGCACTGCGTGGAGGCCTACCCTCCCGCCCCTGGCGGCATGGCCGAAGTGGTGCGGCAGCTCAGCGAGCGGCTCGTGCAAATGGGGCACCGCGTCACCGTGTTCACGTCGAGCCACCTACAACGTCCACCAGGGCCAATGAACGGGGTACACGTACTGGGCTTCCCGATTAGCGGCAATGCCGTGGATGGCATCCGGGGGGACACCACGCCCTATCTCGATGTCCTGCATACCGGCCGCTTTGATGTGATCACGTTCTTCGCGGCGCAGCAATGGGCCACCGATGCTGCTCTGGCCCACCTTGAGGAACTTCCCGGCCGCAAGGTCATGGTGCCCACCGGGTTCTCGGCGCTGCACGACCCACGCTGGGCCTCCTACTACCGGAGCATGCCCGATCGGCTCGCTGAGATGGACCTCCTTGTCTTCCTCTCGCACACCTATCAGGACATCGCCTTTGCCAGGGAGCATGGCCTTGCGAACCTGACCGTGATCCCCAACGGTGCAGCGGCCGAGGAGTTCGACAGCCCACCCAACCACGACCTCCGCGCCGAACACGGCATTGACAAGGGGCGCCCTCTGGTGCTGCACATTGGAGGCTACTCCGGGTTGAAAGGTCACCGGGAAGCCCTGCGGATGTTCGTGAGGGCACGTGGGAAGGATGCCGTGCTGGTGCTCGTGGGCAACGGTGTGAAGGCCCTGGAACGCTTCTGGCAGCGGCACTACAGCTACGCGCTGCTGCGCGCGCGGGCCCGCTGGCAAGGCAAGCGCATCCTGTTCCTGGAAATGGACCGACAGCGGACCGTGGACGCCCTCAAGCAGGCCGACCTCTTCCTCTTCCCGAGCCAGGTGGAATGCTCGCCCATCGTGCTGTTCGAGGCCATGGCAGCGGGTGTGCCCTTCCTAAGCTCCCGAGCGGGGAATGCGGAGGAGATCGCCTCCTGGGGGCAGGGTGGCTGGACCATTTCCGGGCACCGCGATGGTGCAGGGCGCGAACATCCCGATATCGCCGAAGGGGCGCGACTGTTGGACGAGCTGCTGGGCGACCCCGAACGTCGGAGGGCCGCCGGTGCGGCGGGTCGCCAGGCATGGTGCGAGCGCTTCACCTGGCAGCACATTGCCGAACAGTACGGCGCTGCCTACCAGGGACTGGTGCAGCAGGGAACATGAAGCCGCCCCAGGTCCATAGCGAACCCCTGGTCACCGTACTGCTTCCGGTGCACAACGCCGCACCGTTCCTGCAGGCCGCCCTGGACAGCATCCTGGCCCAGACCTTCACGGACTTCGAGCTGCTGGCCATTGACGATGGGTCCACCGACGGCAGCTCCGACCT
>JAGQVR010000399.1 GCA_020437875.1 Flavobacteriales bacterium | reverse complement strand
AAATCGCCGATGGCGGCCAGTTCGTCGGCGCGTGCATCGCTCGCGAGATCCCGCTGGGCCGCTCCATGCGCCATCCATGCCGAGCGCGAGACGAAGGCGACCGCTTCCGCCGGCAGGCCATCGCGCCCGGCGCGACCGATCTCCTGGTAATAGGCTTCGATCGAGTGCGGCAGGTCGGCGTGACAGACGAAGCGCACGTCCTTCTTGTCGATGCCCATGCCGAAGGCGATGGTCGCCACGATGACGTCCACTTCCTCCATCAGGAACCTGTCCTGGTGGTCGGCGCGCTGCCCCGCATCCATGCCGGCGTGATAGGGCAGGGCCTTGATGCCGTTCACGTTGAGCGTCTCGGCCACCTCTTCCACCTTCTTGCGGCTGAGGCAGTAAATGATGCCGCTTCGTCCGCTATGCTGCTTGATGAACTTGGTGATCTCCTTGTTCACGTTCCGCTTCGGACGCACCTCGTAATAGAGGTTCGGACGATTGAAGCTGGCCTTGAAGGTGACGGCGTTGGGGATGTCCAGGTTCTTGAGGATGTCCTCCTGTACCTTGTCCGTGGCTGTGGCCGTGAGGGCGATCACCGGTACGCGCTTGATCTCGTCGAAGATGGTGCGCAACCGCCGGTACTCAGGCCGGAAGTCATGCCCCCATTCACTGATGCAGTGCGCCTCGTCAATGGCGAAGAAGCTGATGTGGATCTCGCTGAGGAACTCCACGTTCTCCTTCTTGGTGAGCGACTCCGGCGCCACGTACAGCAACTTGGTCTTGCCGGCCTTGATGTCGGCCTTCACCTTCAAGGTCTCGTTGCGGGTGAGGGAGCTGTTGAGGAAGTGCGCCACCCCATCATCCGAGCTGAATCCACGGATGGCGTCCACCTGGTTCTTCATCAGGGCGATCAGCGGGCTGACCACGATGGCGGTACCCTCGCTCATGAGGGCCGGGAGCTGGTAGCAGAGGCTCTTGCCCCCGCCGGTCGGCATGATCACAAAGGTGTTCCTGCCGTCCAGGACGTTCTGGATGACGGCTTCCTGTTCTCCCCTGAACTGGCTGAAGCCGAAAAAGCGCTCGAGGGCCTCTCGAGGCGTGGTATCTACGTTGATCATTTCTGTGGCGGCGGGAGCATTTGGGGCCGCGCTTTGATTACGAGCTTAAATGTACGGTGCAGGATATTCCCGGACCAGCATTATTATGTCTACTTAACGATCGTGGGTTTCCCACCGCTCAGGAGGCCGTAGGTCGTTGAAAACTGAGGTCGGCGGCCCGAAAGCCCCATGGCCCCACGGCTATCTTTGGCCCACTCGGCTCCAAGTTTTGGCCTCATCCCGTAACAGTCAGGAAATGACCTTTCTGGAGCACCTCGAGGAGCTCCGGTGGACCTTGGTGCGCGCGGCGATCGCCATCGCTTTGGGCATGATCGGCTGCTTCATCGCCAAGGACTTCCTTTTCGACGTGGTGATCCTGGCCCCCAAGGACGCGTCCTTCGTCACCTACCGCGCCATGTGCGCACTTGGCCACCGGATCGGCATGGGCGATGACATGTGCGTGGGCGACCTGGTGTTCACCCTGCAGAACATCAGCATGAGCGGCCAGTTCTTCACCCACCTGATCGTCTCCTTCGTTGGCGGATTCATCATCGCATTTCCTTATGTGCTGTGGGAGATCTGGCGCTTCATCGCCCCCGGCCTGCACGAGTCGGAGAAGGGCTCCGTGGGCGGTCTGGTCTTCTCGGCATCCATCCTCTTCCTCTTCGGGGTGGCCTTCGGCTACTTCCTCCTTGCTCCGCTGAGCATACAGTTCTTCGGTACCTACCAGGTGAGCACCACCGTACAGAACACGGTGGCATTGGACAGCTACATCGCGATGGTCACCTCCGTGACACTCTGGACGGGCCTGGTCTTCGAGCTGCCCCTGGTCATCCTCTTCCTCACCCGCGCCGGACTGATCACCCCGGCGATCCTACGCACCTACCGCAAGCACGCCTTCGTCGGCATCCTCGTGCTCTCGGCCATCCTCACACCGCCTGACGTGGTGAGCCAGCTGATCGTCTCCGGTCCATTGATGCTGCTCTACGAGTTCGGCATCCTCATCTCCTCCCGCACCGTGAAGCGCATGGAGCGCGTGGTGCGGACACGTGCGGTGCAACAACGCCCATCCGCCTGATGATGACCGCGCCCCGTTCCATCTCCCTGCTGCTCGGCTTGTTGCTGGCACCGCTGGCCTGGGCGCAGACCACGAGGGTG
>JAGQVR010000003.1 GCA_020437875.1 Flavobacteriales bacterium | reverse complement strand
GTGAACAGCAGCGGGAACCTGTTCATCGAGCGCTTCATTTGTTCCGAAATTTGGCAAATACCGGGCCAAGCGGCCAACCCCTTCCGCTTGGAATTACGAACAGTGCTATGGGCATGGAAGTCAGGTTGTTACTGGTTGGACGAAGCGAGCGCGGCTTGGTCACCGATGGTGTGAAGCATTACCTGGACCGGTTGGCGCGCAACCTCCCCGTGGAACAGGTGGTCCTGCCCGAGGCCGGGCGCGGAGACCCGGCCTACCAGCAACGCACCGAAAGTGAACGGATCCTGGCGGCCTTGAAGCCGGGGGAGAAGGTGGTGGTGCTGGATGAGCGCGGTGCGCAGCTCACCAGCCCACAGTTCGCGGAGCGCCTGGGTAAGTGGCGGGACCAGGGCGTGCGACAGGTCACCTTCGTGATCGGTGGTGCCTATGGGATGACGGATGCGGTGCGGGCGCGGGCCGATCTTGTTCTGGCCTTATCGGCCATGACCTTTCCGCACCAGCTCGTGCGCGTCCTTTTCGCGGAGCAACTGTACCGTGCAGTGGCCATACTTCAAGGCAGCCCGTACCATCATTGAGGAGCAACCTGGGTCGAAAGGATCGTCCATATATATTGGATGCGTTCATAGGGCTTCCGACAGCATAGAGAACATGGGAGATGGAGTGAAACGGTATGAGTTCCGCCCGGTGTGGTCATGCAACATGTGCGGGGCACCTCAGGCGGACCATCGGATCCTCGGCCGAAGGGCCGATCGGAGCCAGGGGATGCGGCCCTGGCGATCGCGAGGCATCACCACTTCCGTGGCCCAGTGCGGCAGGTGCGGCCTCATCTTCGCTGATCCGCAGCCCATACCGTTCGATCTGCAGGATCATTACGGGGTTCCTCCGGAAACGTATTGGCGTGAGGAGTACTTCAAGGTCTCCGACGGTTATTTCCAACGACCTATCGACCGGTTCAAGGCGATCGCACGATCCGGACCGGGTATGCAGGCATTGGATATCGGTGCTGGTCTCGGCAAGGCGATGATCGCATTGGAACGGGCTGGATTCGAGGCGCATGGGTTCGAGCCTTCCGTGCCTTTCTACGAACGGGCGATCGCGCGCATGGGGATAGGAAAGGACCGGTTGCAGCTGGGTGATATGGAGCATATCGAGTATGATCACGGGCGTTTCCATTTCATCACCTTTGGCGCGGTGCTGGAGCATCTGTACGATCCCAGCGCCAGTATCGGCAAGGCGCTCCAGTGGCTGGCTCCCGGCGGGGTGATCCACATCGAGGTGCCATCATCCCGCTGGTTGATCAACAGGATCATCAATGCAGCTTACCGGGTGCAGGGGCTCGACTATGTCGGGAACATCAGTCCGATGCACTCGCCGTTCCATTTGTATGAATTCGGGCTTGAGAGTTTTCACCGGAACGGTAAGGTGTTGGGTTACACGGTGGCCCTGCACGAATACGATGTTTGTGCCACCTACATGCCGCGTGCGCTGGATCCGCTTCTCAGGTGGGTCATGGGACGGACGGGTACGGGCATGCAACTGAGCGTCTGGCTTCAGCGCGATGTCCTGGCTCACGGGCCTCCCGATCGGGACACTCCTCCCGGATCCTGACCAACGGGACCGTTGTAGCGGTTCGAACGGTCTCGAGCGGCGTCGGTCATGCCGAGCGCTACATGCTGAGGATCCGACACACGATCGGATCTTCCTTGTCGGATCAGGCCCGGGTGGAGCGCTGCCAGGCGGGTGCGATCCTGTTCCGGAGTCGCAGGGCTGGGCGTTCGATCAGCCGGGTGGTCACCCACCCGGTGATCAAAGCGGCGATGATGAACAGCACGAGTTCGAGCGATCCGCCCGACATACCTGCGCCATCGGCGACCATTTCGATCACAAGCAGGACGAACAGATGCCAGAGGTAGGTATTGTACGAGATCCCGCCGACCCAAGCCAGAGGGGTGGTGATCGGTCGCCACCGGGCCGGGTGACCTTCGGCGGTCACCGCCAGTCCAACTGCGATCATTCCGGCGATGTAGGCAGTGCTCAGACCGATGGTGTACATCCAGAAAGAACCGAATGGCAGGAGGGTGGTCGGGGCCAGAAGTGGGACCATCGAACCGAGGAGCATCCACCGCCTTGTGCGGAAGAAGGCATGGAAGGAGGTGGACCGATAGCGGTGCCAGCCCGCCAGTAGCACACCCGCCAGAAGGGAGTCCATCCGCAGGTGGCTCGGATAGAAGTGTTCGAGCGTACTGAACGGCCCTGTGAGCAGTTGATGGGCTCTAAGGAGTGTTATCAGGATCATGCCGCCTGAGCAGAGCACGACGAATCGGGACCAGGTGAACCGAAGGCTCCCCAGTATCGCCGCCAATCCTACCAGGATCAGGTAGAAGTGTTCCTCCACGGCGAGCGACCAGGTGTGTGACCAAAGGCCTTCGTGATAGTTCTGGAAGAACAGGAGTTCTGCGACGTAGTTGAGCGGTGGGTCCTGTCTGCCGCTGGCCCACATGGCCAGGGTCGTTACGCCGATGAGGACCAGGAAGGAAGGTTGTATCTTGAATGCTCGACGGACCAGGAAGCGCAGTGCCTTGAAGCGGCCAGTTGCTCGTTCCTCGTCGAAGATGAGTCCGGAGACAAGGAATCCACTTAGTACGAAGAAGAGGTCGACCCCGAGCCAACCCACGTGCCCGAGCACACCACCATAGGGATGATGCCTGAACAGGACCAGCAGGACCGCGATCCCGCGCAGCACGTCCACCAATTGCCAGTGCATGGGTGCGGTCACCATTTATCGTCCGTAAGATCGGATATCCTTCGGTATCGACGAAGGACTATCGCAGGCATCTCGGTCGCGACTACTTTTGGCGCGAACGGGGGGAGGTCAGGCAGATGCGGGATATGTTCCGCTGTTCATGCACATGATCCGGCCGATCCACCGCCGTTGCCTGGGTTCCGATGTTCCCACTGATCAACGTACTCTACCATGGCGAGCAGACCATTGATTATTGGGAGTACCTGCTGGCCCTGGTATACATCGCGATACTTTACATCTTCTTTGCGAGGCAGAAGGCCCTGAGGCTGAAACAGGGTCCGGAGTACAGGTACTACATCTCAGCCCTTCTGGCGAAGATCGGGGCGAGCATGTTCTTCTCCATCGTCTATTTCTACATCTATGGAGGTGGCGATTCGGGTGCCTATTTCTTCTCCGGGCTGTCCATGCGCAACCTGGCCCTTGAAGATCCTTTCGAGTATGTGCGGCAAATGGTGTCCGGCGACAATTCCATGAAGGCTTGGTCCCGCTACAGCCTGAGTACCGCGAAGCCTTATCAGTTCATGTTCTTCGACGACCGTACCTTCTTCGTGCTCCGCGTGACGAGTGTGGTCACATTTTTCACCTTCAAGAGTTTCCTGCTCACCAATGTGCTCATGGCCACGCTCTCCTTCTTCGGGATCTGGGCGTGCTACAGGACATTCGTCGGTTACTTCCCGCAGATCAGCGGCCAGCTGGCCACCGGTTTCCTCTTCATGCCATCATCCATTTTCTGGGGGTCGCCGGTGTTGAAGGATACCATCACCTTCAGCGCCGTGTGCTGGTGGGTGCATGCGGTGGACGAGGTCTTCTTCAAGAAGCGGGCGATCATGAAGAACGCCGTCGTGATGGCGCTCAGTGCCGCCGCGATGATGATGGTGAAGCCCTACATCTTCATGGTACTGATCTCCGCCACCCTGTTGTGGTTGTTCTATTTCCGGCTCGTACGCGTCCGCAACCTGCTCTTCAAGTTCGTCCTCTTCCCCATCACCATCGCGATCTTCGTGGGGGTGACCTTGTTCGTCCTGAACAAGCTGGGGGAATCCGCAGGCCACTTCGCATTGGACGGTGCCTTGAAGTCCATCGAGGCGACCCAGCAGGACCTGATCCGTGTGGACTCCTATGGCTCGAACAGCTTCGACGTGGGTGAGTTCGATGGTACCTGGCTGGGTCTGGTCTCAAAATTCCCGATCGCGGTGAACGCGGCGATATTCCGCCCCTACCTGTGGGAGTGCAACAACTTCACCATGATCCTGAGCGGCTTGGAGAACCTGTGGGTGCTGATGTTCGCCGTGTTCGCCGTGTTACGCGCCGGGCCGCGCTTCATCATCCAGTGCATGGCCGGTGTGCCCATCATCACCATGTCCCTCACCTTCGCCCTGCTCTTCGGCTTCGCTGTCGGTGTATCCACGCCGAACTTCGGTGCATTGGTACGTTTCAAGATCCCCATGGTGCCCTTCTTCATCTGCTCCATGTACATCATCGTGTTCCTGTCGCAGATCAAACGAGCGATGAAGAAGAACAAACTTCGCTTTGAACTGACCGACTTCATGATGGGTACGGCGCATATGAAGGGTATTCCCGAACTCATCTCCGCCAAGCGCAAGGCCAGGGCCCGTAAATGGAACGCGAGCGACCGACCGAAATGACCGATCCTCCATCGGTTCGACCTCCCCGACAGGTCCTGGTGCTCACTTATTGGAGCTTTTCCGATGCGCTCATCCAGGCGTACACCCTGCCCTACGTCCGGTTGATGCTGAAGGCGCTCCCGGTGGGGAGCACGGTCCATCTTGTCACCTTGGAAAAAGGTGGTGCTCCATCCCTGCTGTCATCGGAGCAAGGGGTGGTGGTGCATCCGTTCAGGTACGCGCCCTTCGGAACACGGGCGGTCCCGATGATCCTGCGCGTGCTGTGGCATTGCGCGCGACTTATCCGACGGGAACGTATCGATACCATCCATGCTTGGTGCACCCCGGCGGGCATGTTGGGACACATCCTGTCGGTCCTTACCGGCCGGCCACTGATCCTGGACAGCTATGAGCCACATGCCGAGGCGATGGTGGAGAACGGTACCTGGCGGCGCGATGGCCTGGCGTTCAAGGTGCTCTTCCGGTGGGAGCGATGGCAGAGCCGGCGTGCGAAAGTGCTCATCGCTGCGGCGGCGGGGATGCGGGAGTATGCCGAGCGCAAGTACGGTGTGAAGGACAAGCCCTTCCACGTGAAGCCCGCCTGCGTGGACCTGGATGCCTTCTCCGTACGGCATCGGAAGGACCCAGTATCGCTGAAGGAGCTGGGCCTTGAAGGGCGGATCGTGCTGGTATATGCCGGCAAGTTCGGCGGGATCTACCTGGATCAGGAGGTCTTCGACCTGTTCGCGGTGGCACGCCGGTATTGGGGTGATCGGCTCCAAGTGCTGCTGCTCACAGGTCATGATCCGGAGGAACTGCTGCCCTTCATGTCGAAGGCCGGCCTTGACCCCAGGATGTTCACCATCCGCTTCGTGCCGCATGCGGACATGCCGCGGTACATGGGACTTGCCGATGTGGCGATCACACCGGTGCGGAGCGTTCCTACGAAGCGGTTTTGCACGCCGATCAAGGACGGGGAGTACTGGGCCTTGGGGCTTCCGGTCATCATCACCCCGGACATCTCGGATGATTCACGTATCATCGCGGAGAACGGCATCGGCGCGGTGCTCGAGGGACTTGATGAGATTGCCTATGAGAAGGCGATACGCACGATCGACCATCTGCTGACCAGTGTGGAGCACCAGGAACTCACCGATCGGATCAGGGCCGTGGCCGTCCGATACCGCAGCTTCGGGATCGCCGAACAGATATACATGACCATCTATGGGAAGAAGTGATAGGAGCATCCTCGTCACCGGAGGTGCCGGCTACATCGGATCGCACACGATCATCGAACTGCTTGCCAAATGGCCGGGCGACGTGGTGTCGATCGACCATTTCGGGAACTCCACACCGGCGGCCTTCGATCGCATCGAGCGGATCACCGGAAGGAAGGTGCGGAACCATGCCGTGGACCTGTGCGATCGCACCGCGCTCGATCGCGCGATGGATAAGGAACCGGACATCGCTGGCGTGATCCACTTCGCCGCCTACAAGTCGGTGCCTGAATCCGTTGCGGACCCGCACAAGTACTACCACAACAACATCGAGTCCCTGCTCAACATCCTGCTGGTGTGCCAGGAGCGGGGGATCACCAACTTCATCTTCTCGTCGTCGTGCTCCGTCTATGGCAACATCTCGGAGATGCCGGTGCGGGAGGATAGTGTCCTCAGTGTGGCGGAATCGCCGTATGCCTACACCAAGCAGATCGGGGAACGCATCGTGGCGGACCATGTCCGGGTGCAAGCCGGTATGCGGGCCATCTCGTTGCGCTACTTCAACCCGGCGGGTGCGCATGTGAGCGGGCTGAACGGCGAGGACCCGACCGACCCGCCGAGCAGCTTGGTGCCTGTGATCACACGCACCGCAAGCGGGAGGCTGCCGGTCATGCATGTCCATGGAACGGATTATGCCACACGCGACGGTTCGTGCATAAGGGATTATGTGCACGTGTCCGACATCGCCGATGCCCATATCTCGGCGCTCGAACGCACCTTCGGAGGGGAGATGACCGAACCACATGAGGTCATCAACCTGGGCACGGGTAACGGTGTGAGCGTGCTGGAGGCGATCGCCGCCTTCGAAAAGGTGAGCGGCGTGAGCTTGAACTACCAGCTGGGGCCGCGACGTGCAGGGGATGTCGAGGCCGTCTGGTCCGACACCGGGCGATCGAACCGGCTCCTGGGCTGGGAGGCGCGTCGTGACCTGGACGAGGTGATGCGCTCCGCCTGGGCCTGGGAGCGCCATTCTCTGGGGCTCACGGATCCAGCGGAAGGATCGTAGCGTGACCGCTCCGTTTCCGGGCCATGCGACGCAGTAGGATCCCAGGGTCCATGAGCACCGCCTTGATGAGATGGCGCATCCCTTTCCAGCGATCACCAGCGTTCACCCACCAGCTGCCCCCGATGGCCCATTCGGCATTGGCCCGGACCGTGCGGGCGAACCGCTTGTCCTGCAAAAGCCCCATTTCCTCGGCCATGGCGATGAGGCGACGGTGATCGGCCTCATAAAGGGTGACGTTCCTGCTCATGCTCGTTGATAGGATGCGGTAGCGAGCCAATGGCTTCGGTATCCTCGCGTGACCATGACCAGCTGCCAGAGCCAGCACGAAGTGTTGGTCCGCCGCGTTCGAAAGACGTTGGTCGAACCGTATCCCCGCATCAAGACAGGAGCGTTTCACGACGATGTTGCTGCAAGCTCCCGGTACCGCCGTATCGATGCCAAGAAGTATCGTGCGGACCAGGTCGTCATCTGATCCGCGCATGATGCCGAATGGCTTCAACGCAGGATCACAAGCGAGCATGTCGCTGTACGCCCACTCCGCCTGCCCGGACCCAAGGGCCCGCACCTTCTCAGCGATGTTGGTCGGCTCCATCGCATCATCGGCATCGAGGAATCCGATGATCGCACCTTGGGCCGCGCCGATCCCCCGATTCCGTGCGGTCGAAACGCCGCTGTTGGGTTGGGAGACCAGCCGTATGCGCCGGTCCTGCATGGATCCGACCACGGAAGGGGTACCATCGGTCGAGCCATCGTCCACGACGATCACTTCGAGGTCCGGATAGGTCTGGTCCAGCACCGAACGGATGGTGTGTCGGATGAACGCTTCCGCGTTATACGCGGGGATGATGACCGATATGAGTCCCTCCTTCATGCGCCTGACATGGCATCCTTGTATACATCCATCGTACCCTTCCACATCACATCGAACGGGTACATGCGCAGGGCCGTATCCCTGCCTGAGCGACCAATGGCCCGCCGATCCAGTTCAAGCAGGCGTTCGACCCCCGCAGCGAGCGCTTCGCCCGAAGGTTCCTCGATGAGGATGCCGTTCACCCCATTGACGATCGCATCCGCTGCCGCACCGGTGCGCGTGCTCACGACCGGCACCCCGTTCATCATCGCTTCGGCGTAGACCAGGCCGAAGGGCTCCATCACCGCGGCATGGAGGAAGGCATCCAGGATGCCGTAGAAGGAAGGCATCTCCACCGGTTCGATCCGGTCGATGAAATGGACCTGTGAAGCGATGCCGATCGATCGTGCGAGCTCCTCCATCCGTGGGCGCAGGACACCGGATCCGCACAACAGGAAGCGCGCATTCGGATGCCGGGATACGATGCGTGCGGCCGCTTCGATCACATGCCGGTGCCCCTTCCAGTGAACGTACCTCGCCACCGAACCGAAGACCAGATGATCGTCGTGCAGGTCGAAGCGTTGGCGCAGCCGCCGCATCACCGCTTCATCCTGGCGTGTGAAACGATCGACCGGGATGCCGTTGTGCACCAGATGGACCTTCCGTTCATCCGCACCTTCCTGCTCCACGATGAAGCGCCGGTTCTCCTCCGAGATGGCGATGATGTGCGTTGCCATGCGGTTGTTCCAGCGGTCGAGTGCCACCCACCGCCGCGCGTGCATCCAATGGTAGCCGGTATCCTGTCGGGTGAGAACGCGTCGGCGGATACCTGCACAACGCGCCGCGATGAGTCCGGGAAGGCTGTCGTCGAACAGGTTGCAGTGCACGATGTCGGGGCGGATGCGCAGCATATGCCACCAGAGCAGCGGCAACGCGCGGAGCAGGCCCCGCTTGCGCCGACTGTCATCGTACCTGATCCAGATCACCTCGAAGCCCTTGTCCCGCATCTCATCGATCATGGGCGGCCGTTCCGGCACCATCAGGATGAAGGTGTAGCGCGGCGCACCCTCGCGCTTGGCCCGGTCCGTGAACCAGGTGAGGTAGGGCACCGTGCCATTGTTCGCGAAGGTGTGGAGGACGTGCATCGACGGAGGGAAGGTATCAAGCCGGTCCGTTCGGAACGATCCTCCGTGCCTTGATCCGCTTGGACAGATGGAGGAAGGGCTTCTCGACAACGCGACGGAAGAGCGCCGCGACCGCGAGTGCCAAGGTGAGGTATAAGATGAACAGGACCGCCTTCCCGCCAGCGGTGGTGTGCAGATCGGTGACACGTTTGATCACCGTCTCCGCGAAATACGCGACAGGCACATGTGTGATGTAGAGGCTGTACGAGATGTCTCCGAGGAGGTCGGTCGGTCCGGTCCTGAAGGGAGTGCCCGATGCGATGATGAGCGCGGCGACCAGGGAGACCGCGATCGGGGTTGACCAGCCCTGGCTGATCCCCGCCAGGCAGGCCGCGAGTCCTAGGAACAGGAGCAGCCGGTGGTCCGTGGAAGTCTCCCTCCAAAGGAAGACCAGGATGCCGAGCACGAAGTATACCGCGTAGTGGAAGAAGGAGGGACCTGGTGCCCAGGTCAACAGGATCATGCCCGCCATGATGAGCGCGACCCGCCAGTTCGGGCTTCCGACGGCGATCAGCGGGAAGACCAGCGCGAGTACGAGGTAGTATTCGAACTCCGTCGTGAGGCTCCAATAGACGAAGTTGTACCAACCGGTCCCGAAGTACTCAGCAGTGAAGGTGAGGTTGGCGAATACGGCGGTGAAGCCGAAGCCCGGGAAAGGGTCGCCATCCACCGGTCGGCCGTTGATCATGATCGCGAGCAGGTGGAAAGCGATCACCGCCAGCGCCGCGATGTAGGCCGGCGGGCCGATGCGGACGAACCGCCGGAGCATGAAGCGGCCCAGGTCGGACCACACATAGCCCCCGCGCTGCATGGCATAGGGGATCACGAAGCCGGAGATCACGAAGAATACCTGCACCCCCATCTTCCCATACTCCACGATATGTTCCACCCCGTTGGGGCGAAGGGTGGGCAGGATGGAGCCGAGGTAATGGAAGATCACCACCGCCAGGGCGGCCACCCCGCGCATCGGGTCCAGGATGGTCACATGCCTGCTGTCGCTCATCGGTCGTGCGCGTCCATGACGCGGATGTACACCTCCTCGATCGCGGCGCCGATGGCCTGCGGAGAATACCGGGAAATGGCTTCACGCGCGATATGCTCCCGGTCGAAGGCCGCCTCTCCGGTGATGCACGCGAGCAAGGCGTCTGCAAGGGCGGTCGGGTCCGAAGGAGGGACCAGGATACCATTGCTGGCATCGACCATCTCCGGTACACCGTTCACCGCCATTGATAACACCGGTGTGCCACAGCAAAGGCTCTCAAGGACCACGCAGGGCAGATTATCGGCGGTGGTCGGAAGTACGAAGAGGTCGGCCTGCTGCATGCGATGCGCAAGATCGTTCTTGTCCAACAAGCCGGGGAAGCGGACGTCCACACCGGGTAGTTCCTTGGCACAGCGCGTTCGGATCCGGTCCATGTCGGGCCCGTAGCCCGCCCATTCCACCGAGCATCGTCCTTTCACATCATCCGGCAACAAGGCCATGGCCCGGATGAACACGTCATGGTCCTTGGGCGGTCGCCACACGGCGGCCAGCAGCAACCGAAAGGATCCACGCTCCTTGAACGCTGCCGGCTTGAAGACCTCGGCGGCCACGTTCCCCACCACGGTCATGCGCTCCATGCCGACACCGTAGTCGGTGTGCAGTACACGGGCCAGATCAAGGGAGACGGGCATGATGTGGTCGAGCGCCGCACTTGCGAGCCATTTCTTGATGGAGGCACGTTCACGAGCCTGTTCGGTGGGCGGAAGCGAACGGATGCCGAGATGATAGAACGAGTTGTGCTCCGTGAGCACGGCAGGTAGTCCAGCGGCTCGAGCCAGCGGAAGGGCCACCTCGGTCAGGTCGGTGCGTACGTGGATATGCAGGAGACCTGCCGTTGAACGTACTTGCAGTTGCCGCAATGTCCGCCGAAGAGCGATCCGTGCAAGTATCGCCGGCACACCGAAGCGCCGCAAAGGTGTCCGCATGGTGATCCGATGAACGGTCATCCCTTCATCCATCTCCACCACATCGGAGATACGGGGCCATGGCACCCGGCTCTTCACGACCTGCATGTACACCACCTCCACCGGTCGGTATCGTGCGATCGCCTTCACATGTTCGCGGATGAAGGTCCCGTTCACGGAGCCGGGCTCGGGCCACCAGCCGACCACGCATACGCTGATCCGGGGATCGGTCCTTCGGTTCACCGTCGTTCCCTCCATGGCAGATTCCGTGTAAGGACATCCAGATCCGTTGACCGGAGCAGGAACAGGTCGTGCACGTTGATGTGCGACCTCCAGCGCAGGGTGGCCAGGATGACCAGAAGGACAACGGCGTAGGAGGTCGTGGTGGCGATGGCGGCTCCTGCGATGCCCCAGATGGGGATCAGGATGAGGTCCAGCGTGATCGTGACGATGGCCGCGCAGGTGGTCGCCAGCAGGTTGAAGTGCTGGAAGCCGGCCTGGATCACCAGTTGTGCCAGGAGCTTTGCCGCACCGCTCAGCACGATGCCGGGCAGCAGGAGGCGAAGGGGTGTCACGGACGGCGCGAACGTATCCCCGAAGAGCAGGGGGATGAGCCACGGAGCGAGGAAGGCGAGCAGCAAGGCCAGGATAAGAAGCACGGTGAAATTGATCCGTGCGATCGCCTTGAAGCGCGGCAGCATCTCTTCGCGCGAATGACCGAAGAGGTAGGGTTGGACCACTCGTGAGAACGGTTCCGGAATGTTGAAGAGGAGCTGCGCCACACCTACGGCGACGGCATAAAGGCCGAGCTCCGCCGCGCCACGATGCTGATCGACCACCCAAACGTCGAACCGGTAGTTGATCAGGTTGATGAGGTTGCTCACATGCCCGATCAAGGAGAATACGATCATGGGCTTCAATACGCTCCAGGCAAGTATCAGGCGCGGCCTCACGCGGACATGAACGAGGTACAGCACGCACCAGACGACCGACACGAGCGCCACGCTGATGGTGGAGACGATGAGCACGGCGGGCAGCCGGTCGGCAGGGACCATCATGTCTGGAAGCACGAAGAGCGCGAACATGCCGATGGCGCTGAGGCCCGCGTTGAGCATGCTCATCCAGTTGAGGATGTTGAAGCGTTTGTAACCGAGCAGGATGGAGCTGATCGTGGTGTTCAGAAGGCTCAGCATCACGTTCGCGTAGACGAAGCCCCAGTACAGCCAATGCGCGCGTGTATCCGGCATGATGATGCGCGAGAAGGAGGGGATGCCGGCGGCCACCCAGAGCAGGAAGGGCGCCAATAACGCATTCAGGAGCAATGCGGTGGTGGCAGTACCGATGATCCGGCTCCGGTCGTCGGGCTGCCTGGAGATGAAATAGGTGACCCCGAAACCGATGTTGAGGCTCATCAACATGGCCAGCAGGGTGCCCAGGTTGGTGATCAGGGTGTATTCACCGCGACCGACATCCCCGAGCATGCGGGTCATCACCGTGCTCGCCACGAAATAGAGCACCAGGGTGGGCGCCTGCGTGAGCAACGTGTAGAAGAGTCCGCGTTTCAATGACATGGTTCGGAAGCCGGTGTCATAGGCGGAACGGAAGGCCGCGGATCATGTTCGGATAGTACTGTTCACGTGCGAGCCGGATCCGCGCCGCCGCCGCATCCGGAGGGTCGCCATGATGCAGGAACTCCCGGAACAAGGCGAGCGTCCCGTCCATATCGTTGGAGACATGGATGGTCGGCCCCTGCACGTCCGCATACTCGGACAGCCAGCTGCAGAAGAAGGGTTTGCCCTGCGCCAGGAATTGGATCACCTTCTGGCTCGATATCCGGTTGGCCGGATGCTCGGGCTTCAGGAAGAGGAAGCCGAATCCCGAAGCAGCGATGTAACTCACCAGCTGTTCATAGGGTACCGGTGGGTGAAAGGTCACATTGGGATAGGGGCGTTGATCGATCAAGCGCCTTCCCACCGGATCCGTCACATATTCCGGTCCGATGATCAGGAAGTCGACCTCCGGATGGCCGGCGAAGAGGCGCTCCCAGATAACGAAGTCGTGGCGATCGTTCACATTGCCGATGTAGAGCCCGAATCCGGGCTTCACCGGAAGACTGGGAGGCGGTCCCGGATCGGTGGACAGGTCCCTGGCCGAAATGCCATGCGGTACGTGGTGCACCGAGCTGTTCAAAGGCAGGAAGCGGGGCATGAGGTCGCGAGCGATACAGAAGACATGATCACAATTCCTGGCAAGCGCCTTCTCTCCCTTCCATCGGAAAGTGTGGTCGTCCGCACAATGATAAACGGCCCGTACAGCCCCGAGTTGCCGCGGAGAGAGCAGGCGACTGGGGTCGAAGCTCCAGAAAAGGGGCCAGGGAATGCCGGACCGTTGGAGGTAACGGCGGATGCGGAAGCTCACCAACCGGTCGTTGATGGAACCGAGCGCACCGCCCAGCAGGGGGATGGTGTTCCGGTAGTTCAGAACGGTGATCCCCTCCGGTGTGCGATGTGAGCCGATGCGCCATTGGAACAGGTGTCGCGGTCGCCATTGGGGGGCGGGGTCGATGAAGAACACACGCCTGTGTCGTGTCAGCGCCATGGCGAATCGATGCTTGCTGTAGCGAGGGCCGTCCCAACCCTCATTGGAGATGATGAGGATGACACTATCCGCCGGCACGATCGGCCTCTCCTCCGCGATGGGCTGTCGCAAGGCCTCCTCCCCCGCGGTCTCCTCCACAGGCGCGGGGTACATCCGCTCAAGGATGCGATTGGTGAGGCGCTCGTAATCCACCGAGTCCAGGTAGCGTTCCACGATCACCTGATCGGTGGTCAACCGGCCTGCGAGCACCTCGCCCACGAGCTGAACGAAGTGATCGGTATCCTCCGCCTTGAAGATGCCGTGGCCGTCGAGCACCGGCACATAACTGTTGATGGTGGTGATAGCCGGGCAACCCTGCGCCAGGTAGGTGATCACCTTGAGCGGTGTACCCTCTCCGGTCTCAGGTACACTGCGTGTCGGTTCGAAGTCATAGGTCACCAGACCCATCGCTGCGCCGCGGATGATGTCCCGCAGCGCATCCGGATGCTTCACCCCGACGTAGGTGACGTTCGGTTGGGCGAAGAGCGTATCGCGTCGTGCCTGTTGTTCCGGGTCCATGGCGAAGAGCTCCCCTGCGATGATCAACCGGAGGTCCGGTCGCTTCTGGGCAAGGTCGATCAGCAGGGCGTAATTCGTCCGGTAGTTCAGGCCCGCGGCCATGATCGCATAGGTCCCCCACTGTTCCTGGTAATACGACACCTGCGCCGGGCGCGGGGTGCGGTCCTCCGCACGCACACCATGCGGGATCAACAGGCAGGTGTCGTTAAGGCGGCTGTAATACTGGAGATACCACGGATTGATCGCGGCCACCATGTCCGAGGAGCGTGCGAATGAACTGTCATTGGACAGCCCCTGATAGGGGTCGACGACATGGTAGACCACCTTCGTCCCAGGGCGCCGCAACACAGCGCTCTCCACCACGGCTGCCGGGTGGAAGCACCAGAGTAGGAGGTCGCTCGATGGAACGAGCCGGCGCAACTTCCATGCGTTGAGCCTGTTCATCAGGCGCTCCAGCGGTGCCGGGAGCAGTCGGAGCGGCAGGTTGTTCCGATACTCCACGACGTGCACGCCCTCCTTCACGGTACGCACCCTGGCGCTCATCGAGAAGAGGTCGGTCCAGCGCCAGCGGTCGGGCAGGCTGATGAAGTAGACCGGAAAGCTCTTGGCGAGGAAGGCCGCGTAATGGTGCTTGGAGTACCACATGTCGCCCCATGGTTCCAGGGAGAAGAGGAATATGGCGCGCGGACTGCGTTGCATGCAGGAGGTGCCCGGCTATGGCAGGCGACCGTTGGGCGGCAAAACTATCCTTTGTGCCCTGCCGGTGGCCATGTACGCTCCCGCGTGGCAGGCCCGGTTGGCGGGTGATCACTATCCTTGCGTCCACTAATAGGAACGCGTCGATGGGAAGGATGAACCTGCGCCAATGGTCGGTCGTGATCGGTGTGCCGGCCATGGCCGTGTTGCTCGGCCTTGTCCTGCAGCCCTGGATCGGCAGTGGTGCCATCATGATCACCATGGGCCTGTTGTCGATCTTCCTCGCCTTCCTGGTGATCGAGTCACGGAACTTCGGTCTCGGGCTGTTCGAGCGTCAGGTGAAGGAGGTGCGTTCCAACTACGTGCAGATGGAGGCCTTGCTTGCCATCCATTCGACCCTGAAGCCGGCGGCACCACTTCCACCGACGCGTTTCTGGGCGGCATCACCGGACCTCCTGCGGGAGCTTGTCACGCACATCCAACGGCACCGCCCCACGTGTGTGCTCGAGGTGAGCAGTGGGACCTCCACCGTGGTGATCGGGCTCTGCCTGAAGCAGCTCGGCACCGGAAGGGTGGTGGCCCTTGAGCATGATCCGCATTACGCCGGGATCACGCGCCGGGCCATCGCTGATCACGGGCTCGAAGGGATCGCGACGGTACTGGATGCGCCACTGAAGGAACAGATGGTGAATGGTGAGCGTTATCCGTGGTACGACCTCTCAACGCTCGAACTGGTGTCACCCGCGGACCTGTTGGTCGTTGATGGTCCACCGGATACGCTGCGGTCCATGGCCCGATATCCGGCATTACCAATGCTCGCCGGTCATCTTGCGAGAGGTGCACGCGTCCTGCTGGATGATGGAGGACGTTCCGATGAACGTGCCATCGCGCACCGCTGGGCCGCCGAACATCCGGGAAGCACGCTTGACTTCCTTCCGTTGGAAGCCGGGGCCTGGTCCCTGCGACTTCCATAAGTACCGTGGACCAACTTAGGCGTTCCTCTTCGCGCTGAACCGCTGTAGCAGACCGGTCAAGGCAAGGGCCATGAGCACGAAGAGGGCGAAGCGGGCACATACGGTGTATCGTGCCTGTATGGTGAAGGGGATGTGGAGGAGCCACACGTAGAGCACGGTAGCGAGCAGCGGCCAGGTGGTGCGCAGCGCGAGGACCCCGCGCAGGTAGGCCCAAGGGAGGAGGACGAGTGCCAACAAGAAGTTCAGCAAGGTGCTCCCGGTGGCGTAGAGCATCTGGACGCGGCTTCTGAACGAGGCCCGTTCGAAGTCCTGGCGTTGGATGCCGATGACCCAAAGGCGGACCGCAGTGTAGGCCTTGTAGCCCAGGGTGTACCAGGGGTCATGTAACATCCGGTCGATGGCGAGCCGCCCGAGCAGCTTCTCACGCATCAACGCGTACGCGGTGTTGTAGGTCGGCTCCGCAGCGTAAGGGAGCCTGTCCCACGAGGCCATCATCACTGAGTCCTTGCGGGTCAACAGGGGGGCGAGCTGGGCGTTCACGCCAGCCCATTCCTCTTCGAACGCATGGATGTTCGATTTGACCGAATCCGCCGGGGTGAACCGGATCAGCTCATCGCCCGTGAAGTTGCGCAGCGATATGGTGTCCTGGTAGGCTGGCATCTTGCCACACCAGTAAGCGAAGTGCATGTAGCCGCCGCCACCCTGTATCGGCGTCACCTTGAAGACCCCATGATGCTTCAAGCTCCACAGACCGTATGGTAAGAGGGACAGTCCGCACAGGCCGAGCATCACCAATTGGCCACGCAGATCGGCCTTCCGGCGACCGAACCACCAGGCCAGCGCCACCATACCGATCGGAAAACCGAGGAGCATCGGCTTGCACAGGATGAGGAAGCCCATGAGCAGCCCGGCCGTGATCGCCCGGCCGATGCTCCACCTACCCGGTCGGAGATAGGCGTCCATCAGGAAGGTCAGCCCGGCCAGGACAGGGATCTCCGTGTACAGCTGATTGATGTAGAACGGGATGTTCACCATCGGGAGCAACAGCAACAGGAAGATGCTCCTGGTCGAACGGCGTGGATCCAGGTGCTCGACCGTTCGCAACGCGTGGTACAGGGCGATCCAGTACAGGAGGAAGTTCACCGCCTTCACCGACTTCCAGGTACCGAAGAGCTTGAGACAGCAAGCGACGAAGAACGGATAGCCAGGTGCGCGGAAGGTGTCGGCGTAATACCCATCCAGCACCCACCACATGCTGTATCTGCCATGCAGGATGCCCTCGGCAAGGTTCAGATAGGACCAGCCGTCGCTCAGCATGCTGTTCCGGCTCATCCAGAGGGTCACGAGGACCATGAGCACGTTCAGGACGAGCAGCGCGTGGAATGTCCGGCGTCGGTCAAGGAACTGGAGTATTCTCGCGGCGAATGGCATGTGTTCCTTCCGGCAGAGCGCCAAGGTGCGGAATTTCCACGGGTGAGGGGTACTGGCCGCGACAAGGACCGGAAGGGCTAAGTTCGCGACCGGACGAGCACCAACGATGGAAGGAAGACCCGGTACATCCCGCACCAACGATGGACCTTTCAAGGTCTGCATTGTCCTGCCTTGTTACAATGAAGCGGGTGTGATCGGCGGGACGGTGAGCGTGCTGCTCAAGGAGCTGGACGCCCTGATCAGCAGTGGCCTCGCATCGTCCGACAGCTACCTATGCTGCGTGGATGATGGAAGCCGGGACGCCACGTGGGAGGAGATCAGTGGTCTGGCGGCCGCCAACCAACGTATCCGGGGCATCAAGCTCAGCGCCAATTTCGGGCATCCGAACGCGCTGATCGCAGGCCTGTTCAGCAACAGGAGCCGTGCGGACATCCTGATCACGATGGATGCCGACCTGCAGGATGACGTTTCCGTGCTGGCGCGGATGCTCGAGGAACATCGGACCGGGAAGCGCGTGGTCTATGGCGTGCGCTTGGATCGAAAGGTCGACACCTTTTCGAAGCGGATCGCAGCGGCCTTGTTCTACCGGGTGATGGGCAGCATGAATAAGCGGATGATCCGGGGCCATGCCGATTTCCGGAGCGCGGACGCGGGTGTCATCGCCGACCTCGAACGCTTCGGCGAGGCCAACATCTACCTGCGCGGGATCTTCCCCCTGATCGGTTATCCATCGGCGGAGGTGCGCTTCATCCGCCAGGAGCGGCATGCCGGTGACAGCAAGTACCCGTTCCGCAAGCTCTTCAGCCTGGCATGGGAGGGCATCACCTCGTTCACGACCACGCCGTTGAAGCTGGTCTTCCTGGCCGGCCTCTTCATGTTCCTGGTCGCCTTCGGCCTCGGCATCTGGATCCTATGGTCGGCCTTCAATGATCACCCGATCCAGGGTTGGGCCAGCCTCGCCATGCTCACCGTGACCTTCAGTGCCATCAACACCATGTCGGTCGGCGTCATCGGGGAGTACGTCGGTAAGATCTACAAGGAGGTGAAGCATCGTCCGCGCTACATCATCGAGACCACCACCCATGGCGACTGAGGCTCCGGATACCGCATTCGACGAGCAGCAGTTCGAGGCGATCTACCCGACAGGGGTGGAGCGACACTATTGGAACATCTGCCGGAACGGCGTTGTGGCCGATGCTGTCCGCTCCGTTGGTCCGGGACCTGTTCTCGAGGTGGGCTGTGGCAAGGGGCTCATCGTGGCGGACCTACGCGCGCGCGGCATCGATATCATCGGGGTCGACCTCGCACCTGTGAAGCCGCTCGATAGCGTGAAGGACCACGTACGAACGGGTGTCGACCTGTTCGACCTCGATCCCTCTGAACTAGTGCGTTTCCGCACGATCCTGCTACTCGATGTGATCGAGCACATCGAGGATGCCGCCGGCTTCGTGGCCCGCATCCGCGCGTTCCTGCCCGAGGTGCGGAACTTCATCGTTACGGTGCCTGCCCGCCAGGAACTATTCTGCAACTACGACGAGTTCAACCGGCATTTTCGTCGCTACGACCTGGCCACCGTGCGTGCGCATTTGGATCCTGGAGGCGACAGGAGATGGAAGGCTTCCTACTTCTTCCACCTGCTCTATCCAGCAGCGTGGCTGGTGCTTCGACTCAAGGGTCGGCGTGAGACGCGCTACAATGTCCCTGTTTCGTGGACTTCGCGGATGATCCACCGGATCCTCGCCGTCCTCTTCCGACTGGACCATGCGCTGCTCCCCGCCCGATGGAAGGGTACCTCGATCATCGCCACGGTCAGCGATCGTTGACGACGGCTGATGCGACGGTCGCCGGATGTCCTCCGCTCAGGCGACCTTTTCGCGCCACCAGGATCACTGCGAGCAGCAGGGCAAAGGGGAAGGGATGCGCCATGTAACGCCATTCGCACATGCGCAGGGCGAACGGGAAGATGAGCACCAGGTAGGCCACGATGAACGGGATCCACACATGGAGCAGGGTCGGGGCCTGCCGCCAGCGCCAGAGCACGATCACACAGGCGATCGTTCCGATCGTGAAGCTGAGCACGTAGGCCGCCACCTGCATGAGCTTGAAGAGCTTCGCCCAAAGTGGAAGTTCCGCGAACGGTATGATGATCAATGATTCCGTGCCGTTCTGCCAGACCAGGTTCTTGAACATCCTGAACCGGCTCAGCACGTGGTATTGAAAGGGCGCACGTTCCTTGTAGAGCTCGGCGAACGCATCGAATCGGGCATTGATCGATGCGATCTCGGCGATCGAGTCAGGCGGCTGGAGGTGCCCGGTCTCCACGCGCCGAACACGCTCGCTGAGTGCGTAAAGGTCCTCGGCGGTGTAGCCTTCCACGTACGCGTAGGGTGGAGGGGCCTTGGCCTGCCTGCCCTCATCGTCGATCGTCGCGCCACCCTTCCACACGCCGTACCATCGGATGTCGGAGCCCGGATCCCACCAGATATAGTTCCCGCCGTACCCCTGGACGAAGTGCATTGCATGCGCGCGGATCTCGCGACTGAAATCCTCCGGGAACCAGCCCTGGTTCGTGAGCGGGCTGAACCGGCCGTGAACGGAAAGGTTGCGGGCGGTCCACAACCCATCGAGCAGGAGGAAGGGAAGGGCCAGAAGGATCGCTGGACGCCAGGGTCTCGGACCTTCACTACGCCAGAGGACCAGCGCGGCGGACAACGGAACCAGCAGCACACCGATCGGGCGCAGGAACACGAACCAGGCCAGGAGCGATCCGGAAAGCAACAACCGGCCGCGCGAACCCTTGTCCAGTGCGGACTGCAGGAAGTGAACATGCAGGATCAGCGCCGAGATCGACAGACTGTCCGAGGCGATGACCGGGTCGAACCAGCTGCTGTATGCACTTGCGAGGAAGGTGGCATAGACCATCAGCGCGATCCGCTCGGAGCCGGTCATGCGAAGCGCGATGAGCGCCAGCACGTACACGTTGATACCGGAAAGCAGCCACTGCAGAAGCACCAAGGCATCGCGGCTTCCCCCTACATTGAAGAACTGGCGGAACAGCCAGTACGGCGCGGCGACACCGGGCATGCGGTAATCCGGCTCGTACCGGCCTTGGGTGAGCAGGTTCTCCACCGGGTCCAGGTAACCCTTGGTATCCCCCGATTCAAGGGATAGCACACCTGGCTGCTCCCAACCCTGCCTGTAATGGTGTTGTATCCCGATATAGAGACCCCGGACGAGCAGGGCCAGCGCGATGTAGAGATACCAACGCCGCTTGAGCAGAGGGGACTGTTGGGCCGTGCGGAACAAAGCGGGGTGGCTATACGCCGGGTTGAAGGGCACAAAGGTGCATCTCAGGTCCGGACTACCGTCATGGTCGGAGGAGTCACGGCTCCTTCCACCTGCGCGGATTTCTCCGGAAGACCCCGGTGGTGTTCTTTTGGGCCATCAATTCACCGACATGGGTGATCCGTCGATACCAACGAGCGACCCACGAGCGGATTATCTGGCGCACCGATCGGAACTGGACGCGGCCATCCGGTCGGTCCTAGAGGGACCGACGTACATACTGGGTGAGCATGTGGCCCGCTTCGAGGAGGCCTTCGCTGCTTTCGTCGGGTCGTCGCATGGCATCGGGGTGAACAACGGTACCGATGCGATCCACCTGGCCCTGCGCGCCTTGCGTATAGGGCATGGCGACGAGGTCATCACGGTCTCCCACACCGCCGTCGCCACGGTAGCTGCCATCCGCATGAGCGGTGCGGAACCGGTGCTTGCCGATGTGGATCCTCTATCCTACAACATCGATCCGGAGGCGGTACGTCCGCTGATCACCGGTCGGACCAAGGCCATCATCGCGGTCCACCTGTACGGACATCCTGCCGATCTGACGAGGCTCGCGACCCTTTGTGATGCGCATGGGCTCCGGCTGATCGAGGACTGTGCCCAGGCCCATGGCGCCATGCATGGTGATCGGAGGGTCGGTTCCTTTGGCGACCTGTCGACCTTCAGTTTCTACCCGACCAAGAACCTCGGGGCCATCGGCGATGCCGGCATGGTGGTGACGAAGGATGCGGACCTGGCCTTGGCGATCCGGCGTCTGCGGCAATATGGGTGGGACACCCCGCAGTACAGCCTGGTCGAGGGTTGGAACAGCAGATTGGACCCACTGCAAGCGGCCATCCTCACCGTGAAGCTGCGCCATCTTGACCGGAGCAATGAGCGCAGGCGGGAACTGGCCGCCCGTTACCTCAGGGAGCTTGCTGACCTGCCCATCCTGTTGCCCGTGACCCTGCCGGGAGTGCACCACGTGTACCATTTGTTCGTGGTTCGAACCAGGGATCAGGGCACGCGGGATGCCTTGCTGGCGCACTTGAATGCCGGCGGGATAAAGGCCGCTGTCCATTATCCCACCCCGGTCCATCTCCAGCCGGCATACAGGGAATTGTTGCGCACGGGACCCATGACAGTAACGGAAGAACTGGCACGTACGGTACTTTCGCTGCCGCTTCAACCCGCGTTGACGGACCAGGAACAGGATCTTGTGATCAACGCCATCCGCGCATTCTTCCGATCACGTCCATGAAGGAGACCACCATCGGTTCCCTGGTCCAGCTCAGGTTCTGGCAGCACATCCGCAACGGGACGCTCACCGTGCTCCCGGACATCGGAGGGGAGAGCCTGGGCATGCCCATTCGACGGGTGTTCACCATCACGGGTGTGCCACCGGGCGGGATCCGAGGCGATCATGCGCATCGCTTCTGTTCCCAGGTGATCGTTTGCCTGCATGGTCGCGTATCCGCGATCCTGGATGATGGCCGCTCGCATTGCCGGATCGTCCTCGATAGTCCCGAGCAGGGCCTGTTCATCCCGCCGGGGATCTGGAACCACATCGTCTTCGAAAGCACGGATACGGTGCTTGCCGTGTTCTGTGACCAGCCCTACGATCCGGAGGACTATCTCCGCGACCGGAAGGAATACCTCAAGTTGAAGGGCCTATGAGCATGGTCCCGGAGGAGTACGAGCGCATGGCAGCGCTCGAGGATACCATGTGGTGGTATCGCGGCCTGCATGTGAACGTGGTCAACGCGTTGCGTCGGTTCCAGCCTGGGGTGAAGGACATATTGGATGCCGGCTGCGGCACCGGAGGGACCTTGGGCGCGATCGAACGGGCATTCCCGAAAGCACGACTGAACGGATTGGACATCGCTCAACAGGCTTGCGACTTCACACATGCCAAGACCGGTGCCTCGGTGGCCGTGGGTTCGGTCGATGCCCTTCCGTATCCGGATGCATCGTTCGATGTGGTGGTCAGCTCGGACGTCCTCGGCTATGCCATCGACGTGGACGCGGCCATCGCTGGTTTCAACAGGGTATTGCGTCCCGGAGGTCTGTGCGTCATCAACCTGGCGGCCTATCAATGGATGTTATCCTACCATGACAGGGCGGTGGGCCAGGTGCGGCGCTTCCATCGGCGTGAAGTGCTGGGCCTCTTGCGCCGCCACGGCTTTCAGCCCATCTTCGCATCGTATTGGAACACGCTTCTCTTCCCGCTCATGGTACTGAGGAGAAAGATCCTGCCCGCCCCGGCCGCCAGTGATGTGACGCCTTTCCATCCGATGATGAACGGCATCTTCAAAGCTTGCGTCCACCTGGAGTCCGTGATGCTCTCCAATGGGATCCGGCTCCCCTTCGGTGGTTCCCTGTTCATCGTGGCACGAAGTCCCATGTCATGACGGCCCTTTCCATCGTCATACCGGTCTACAACGGTGCGGGTACCATCGAACGCCTGGTGCATGAGCTGGCCAAGCTGCACATTCCGGATGGCGTGGAACTGGTCCTGGTGAACGATGGTAGCGCCGATGACAGCTGGAAGGTGATCCAACGCCTTTGTACGACGGCACCCATGCCCATCATCGCCATCGACCTGGCGCGGAACTTCGGAGAGCACAATGCGGTGATGGCCGGGTATGCCGCAGCCACTGGATGCTACATCATGAACATCGATGATGATTTCCAGAACCCACCGTCGGAGGTGGTGAAGCTGTACGAGTACGCCAGGGCGAACCCGGATCTGGACGTCGTGTATACGCGCTACGAGGAGAAGCACCATTCGCTCTTTCGCAACCTGGGCAGCCGGTTCAACGACGTGATGGCCCGTTTCATGATCGACAAGCCGAAGGGCCTCTATCTGTCGAGCTTCAGGTGCATCAACCGTTTCCTGCGCGATCGGGTGGTACAGTACACCGGCCCGTATCCATACATCGATGGGTTGATCCTTGAGAACACCCGGAGGATCGGCCGCCTGACCGTCCAGCACGCGCCACGCACCGAGGGCAAGAGCGGCTACACCCTTCGGAAGTTGATACGGCATTGGCTCATGATGTTCGTGAACTTCTCCGTGATGCCGCTGCGGATCAGCAGTTTCATCGGTGCGATGTTCAGTATCGTCGGCTTCGTCATGGCCATGGTCGCGGTGTATGAGCGCTTCTTCAAGGACACGCCGCAGGGCTGGGCCTCCATCGTATCCGTGGTCCTGGTCTTCGCGGGCATCCAATTGCTAACGCTGGGCCTCATCGGGGAATACCTCGGCCGGCTCTACCTGATGCAGCGCGGTAAGCCACAATATGCCGTGCGCACCACGATGGTAGCTTCGATCAAGGATCAGGGACATGCGTAAGGCGGTCCTGTGCACGGGCAACAAGGGGAAGGTGGCCGAGCTTCGTGCTTTGCTCCCGGAAAAGCTCGAACTCATCGACTTGGATGCTGTAGGGCTTCCAGCCGACCTGCCGGAAACGGGCGATACGCTCGAGGCCAACGCGCTCCAGAAGGCGCGATATGCCCATGAACGCTGTGATCTGCCTTGCATCGCGGACGATACCGGTCTCGAGGTGGATGCGTTGAACGGTGCGCCCGGGGTGTTCTCCGCCCGTTATGCCGGTGCTGCCCGCGACCCGCAGGCGAACATGGGTCGACTCCTGACCGAACTGGCGGGCAAGGGACGTACGGCGCGCTTCCGGACGGTGATCGCCTTGATCGACGATACCGGTGAACAGACATTCGAAGGAAGCGTTTCCGGTACCATCACCGAGTTGCCTCGTGGGGATGGAGGATTCGGCTATGATCCTGTCTTCGTTCCGGAAGGAGGCAAGCTCACCTTCGCGGAGATGGACAAGGAGGCGAAGAACGCCATCAGCCACCGGCGTCGTGCGGTGGACAAGCTGGTGGCCTACCTCTCCGATCGCGTCCGCTGAAGCATCACCTCCACCAGACCGTTGATGGCACCCGGTACTCCGATGCCCGCTGCGTTCAGCATCTTCGGGTAGATGCTGGCAGCGCTGAATCCCGGCGTGGTGTTCACCTCGATCGTCACCACGTCGGTGGCCTGCTCACCGGGATCCTTCCAGAAGTGGTCCACGCGCACCATCCCATCAAGGTCGAGGGCTTCGTAGATCGCCACGGACCTATCCTGCACGATCCGGGCCACCGTCTCCGGGATCGGCGCCGGCACGATCTCCTGCGTGTCCGCAGCATGGTACTTCGCATGGTAATCGAAGAATTCACTGGTGGTGCGGATCTCACAGATCGGCAATGCCTGCACACCGTCGGGTAGGCGGATGACGCCACAGGTGAGCTCGCGTCCACGGACGAAACCTTCACACATCACCGACCGGTCCTCGGCGAAGGCCTTGTCCAGCGCGGCGGGCAGTTCATCCGCTGTTTTCACCTTGCTGATCCCCAGGCTGCTTCCACTTCCGTCCGGTTTCACGAAGCAGGGTAGACCGACCTCGCGCAGCACGCGTGCCTCGGTACCTGCATCACGTCCGCGCAACACGACGGAAGGCGCGACCGGGAAGCCCATCTGGCGCAGCAGTCCCGTGGTGCTGTACTTGCTCATGGTCAATGCCATGGCCAGGACCCCGCCCGTCTGGTAGGGTACATCGAGCATGTCCAGATAGCCCTGCAATCTGCCGTCCTCTCCGGGCGGACCATGGATCGCGATCAGCGCGGCGGCGAATCGCTCATGACCCTGCCCGCGATCAGCGGTGAACAGGGCCCTGTCGAAGGGGATCTCCTGCCCGTCAGCCCGGGTGCAGGTCCAACCGGAGCGGTCCACCTGGACGAACAGCCCTTCATACCGTGTGGCATCCAGGGCGTCCATCATGATGCGTGCGCTTTGCAAGCTGATCACGGACTCGCCGGTGTATCCACCGCAGAATACGGCGATGAGGTCGGTTGCCATGGTGTGGGGGTCGCCACAAAGCTGGCGTGGTGCGGGGGTGTTCGCCGGGCCGGGAGCACGGGAACTGTGAACGAGGGCATGTGGAACCGCCGCAGAACGGTCCGGCTATCTTTGGCCGCCTTATGCGTGCCCGTCTCTTCCATATCCTGGCCCCGGTGGTGGTGGTGGCCCTGCTCCTCTTCGGAGGCTGGCTCTGGCTGCGATCGTACACCTTGCATGGGACCACTGCGCGCGTCCCCGATCTCTCCGGACTTTCCCTGGCTGAAGCCACGTCAATGCTGGCGGCCCGTGAGTTGCATGCGGTGGTCATCGATTCCATCTACTCGAATGAGCTGCCGAAAGGCGGCGTGGTGGACCAGGATCCCGATGCGGGGGTCGATGTGAAGCCGGGGCGGAAGGTCTACCTCGTACTGAACGCGAGCCAGCCCAAGATGATCGACATGCCACGGCTGGTGGACCTTTCCAAGCGGCAGGCCATCTCGGTCCTCGATATCATCGGTCTGAAGGTGAAGGAGCTGCAGTACAAGCCCGACCCCTGTGTGGATTGTGTGATCGCACAGTTGTACAAGGGCGGGCCCATCGCGCCGGATGCCCGGATCGCGCAAGGCGAGTCCATTACACTGGTGCTGGGCAGCGGGGACCACGGTCAGCGCGTCCCTGTACCGGACCTCGCTGGTTTGACCAACGCGGAGGTGCAGATGGTCTTGAACATGGCTTCCCTGAACCTTGGAGTCCTGGTGGAATGTGCTGGCTGCAATACCAGCGCGGATTCCACGTTGGCGAGGGTGCGCCGGCAGTCACCGGCGGCCTCCTCGAACAACCGCATCCCGCTGGGAAGCACGATCGACATCTGGTTGACCGCGGATACGGCGGGACTGCGTCCGAAGGAGGGATGGAACGACCCCACACGCTATACCGAAACCGACACCTTGGATGAAGCACGGTAGGACTTGGATGATGATCGGTGCGTGGTGCGCCGGGCTCGGTGCGTTCGCGCAAGGTGAGTTGCTGGAGGCACTGTCGGCAAGGCCGCAGGATCAGGCGGTACGTGCCAAGAGTGACGACGGGGTGAAGCGTTACTTCGACTACCAGTTCGTCACGCAGCAGGTCCCGCTGATGGATGACTTCTCCATCGACCGTACCCGGAAGCGGAATGCGACCGAGAATGATCCCGGTGTGACCCTGGACGATACGGTGTACCGCCTGGAGGTAGCAGGGGTCTCCACGCCGGACATGCGCTACATGAGCGATACGACCTACCGGACCGTGATCGACGCGAGCGAACCACCCGTCACGACGCGCATCCCCCTGCCGAGCGTGATGATCACCGTGCTGGACCTTTCGGTCTATCCACCCATGAGCACGCTCGTCGAGGGATGGCCGGCGTACAACATCCTTGATTCGCTCGGCGCACCGCCGCCGGATACGATCCACGTGCAGAGCCCTTCATGGATCCAGGATTCACTGCTCGTGTATCAAGTTCCTCCCGCCGAGGGGACCTACACGATGAACAGCATGCCCACGCCGTTGATCCTTTGGCAGGACGACGATGTGTACATCAATGGCACTTATCCGGTCGATCCGCCGACGATCGGGGTGGCCACCTTCGATGGGCTCGCACGGACGGGATATCCCTATGACTTCGCCAACTACACGTCGCATGGCCGGGCGGACAAGCTCACCTCCGTGCCGATCAACCTCGATTATCCGGAGAGTGATTCCATCTATCTGAGCTTCTTCTATCAGGCGAAGGGCCTGAGCGGTGACACCTTCCCACAGGTGATCGACAGTCTCCTGCTCGAGTTCTATGCACCGGACGAACAGACCTGGTACAAGGCGTGGGCGATCCCCTATGTTGATCAGGCGCCCTTCCAGCAGGTCCTCGTGCCCATCACCCAGAGCCGATTCCTGAAGCCTGATTTCCAATTCCGGTTCGTGAACTACGCCACCCTCAGCGGCTCCTTCGACCACTGGCACCTGGACTATGTACGTCTCGGACGGCAGAGGTCCTACAACGATGTTCGCATCGTTGACGTGGCGTGGGTGATGCCGGAGGCGAGTATCCTTCAGACGTATACATCAATCCCCTATGATCAATTCCAGGTCGCCCCGGGGTCGGCCATGGCATTGCAGGTCAACGAGCGGATAAGGAACCTCGACATCAACGACCGATTGATCGAGTATGGCATGACCGCGGTGAACCAGGATGGAGGTCCATTCGCGTCGTTCGTGAACGGGGTCAGCCCGAACAACAACGCAGCGAGCATCATCAACAGCACCCACTCGATCAACAGCTCGCCGAACTTCTTCGTGTTCGACAACACGGCTTCCACGGATGCCGCCTTCCATGATGTCCGCTTCCTGGCCGAGGCCACGCCTGACATCAACCAGTACAACGACACGATGCGTCTGACGCAGGAGTTGAGCAACTATTACGCGTATGACGACGGATCGGCGGAGATGGGCTACAGCCTGAACCTGGCCGGTGCGAAACTGGCCTATCGCTTCGACCTGGTCGGCGCGGATTCCCTTCGTGCCATCCGCATGTACTTCAATCCGGTGGCGAACCAACCACCCGACCCGGCCCCGGACCAGGGTTCATTCCTCCTTACCGTCTGGACCAGTTTGAGCCCCGAAGTGATCCAGCACCAGAATTTCTCGTTCTCGTCTCCGGAATACCGCCTCGATGGGATCGACAAGTTCGTCGAGTACCCTTTGGACAGTGTGATCCGCGTGGAAGGCACCATCTATGTCGGTTGGGTCCAGACCAACGCGGTGAAGATGAACCTGGGATTCGATCGCAACAGGAACAACCGAACGAAGATCCATTACCAGACGAGCGGAAGCTTCCAGAACACCAGCTTCAATGGATCGCTCATGATGCGGCCGGTCATGGTGTCCGAAGTGGATCCATGGGCCTCCATCGATGAGACCATCGGTGCGGGCACCGACCTGCGGTTCGTTCCGAACCCTGCCTCTGACCTGGTGCGCATCATCAGTGCAGGCGGGATCACGGGTCGTTCTTACGTGCGTTGCATGGACGCCACCGGGCGTGAGGTGTTCAATGAAGCATGGAACGGCCGTGCTCCCTTGAACACGTCCGCGCTTGGCAGTGGGCTCTACGTACTGCACGTGGTCGACGGCGATGGGACCTTGGTCGGACAGGGACGGCTCGTGGTACAGCACTGATGGAGCAGGAACTCGACCCGATCGGGGAGGAGCAGGAGCTCTTCGAGCACCATCGCATCGTATGCGATCCGAAACAGTCGCTGATAAGGCTGGACAAGTTCCTCTTTGATCGGCTGGCACACACCTCGCGGAACCGCATCCAGGTCGCGGCAAAGGCGGGCAATGTGCTCGTGAATGGCAAGGTTTCCAAGCCGAGCCAGAAGGTGAAGCCCGGTGACGAGATCAGCATCGTGCTGCCGTACCCACAGCGCGAGGTCGAGATCCTGCCCGAGGATATCCCACTGAAGGTGCTCTTCGAGGACGACCACATCCTGGTGATCGACAAGCAGGCCGGGCTCGTGGTGCACCCCGGTCATGGCAACTGGACCGGCACCCTGGTGAACGCTCTGCTCTTCCACTTCGGGAAACTGCCAAGCACTCCGGGTGCGGAGATCCCTCGTCCGGGCCTGGTGCATCGGTTGGACAAGGACACGAGCGGTGTCATGGTCATCGGTAAGACGGAGGAGGCGCTCACGCACCTGGCCCGTCAATTCTTCGATCGCACGAGCGACCGTCGATACAGCGCGCTCGTCTGGGGCGACTTCGCGGAGGAGGAGGGCGTGATCGAGGGGCACATCGGTCGCAGCGTGAAGGACAGGACCGTGCAATTCGTATATCCGGAAGGTGATCAGGGCAAACCGGCCATCACGCGCTGGAAGGTGCTCGAACGTTTCCGTTATGTGACCCTGGTCGAATGCAAGTTGGAGACCGGGCGCACGCATCAGATCCGGGTGCACATGCAATGGACCGGTCATCCGCTCTTCAACGATGCGGCCTACGGGGGTGATCGTGTGCTGAAGGGGACCACCTTCACCAAGTACCGGCAGTTCGTCGAGAACTGCTTCAAGCAGCTGCCGCGGCAGGCCCTGCACGCGCGCACGCTCGATATCGACCATCCTTTCACCGGGAAGCGCATGCACTTTGAGAGCCCGCTGCCCTCGGACATGCAGGCCGTCCTGGAGAAGTGGCGCACCTATACCGCGAGCAAGCCGCTCGATGACGACGATGAGCCCTTCGACGCGGAAACGGCGAACAACATGCGCTGACCTCAGTTGAACAGGCCGCGCAGGATGTTGGCGCTGAAGGTGATCAGCATCGCTGTGCCGAAGACCCAGAAGTACAGGCGCCAGTAGGAGGCTTGTCGGTAGAAGCGCGGGTCGTAGCGTTCCTTTCGGAGGAACAGGTGCAACATCCAGTGTAACGGCCACACCACGATGACGAACGCGGCGGCGTAGAAGAGCAGGAGTAGGAGGAAGCCGCTCATTCCTGGTGCCGGATCACTTTGCCCGTGCCTGTTCGTTCCAAGCTGCGGATGGCCTGCACACGTCGCGGCCATTCGTGCGGTTCCAGCGTCTCCATGATCCGCTCCATCACCTCCGGAAGCACTTCGTCCTGCGGGCGGTCCGTTTCGAGAACGAGCTTGACCGTCTGGCCGAGCACGTCATCCGGCGTGGCGGTGAAGTAGTGCGCATAGGGGATCACACCGGCCGTCCTCGCTTCCAGTCCTTCGGGGAAGATCTTCTTTCCGCCGCTCAGGATCACGTTGTCGTAGCGACCGAGCCAGCGGAAGTCCGTGTCATCGATCAACTCCACCAGGTCGTTCGTCACATGCTGCTTCACGGAGAGGTGAGGCGTGTACACGACAAGGCATCCCCGTGGGTCGCGCCCGAAGCTCACCTTCCCGATCGCCCGGAAAGGTGCGTCGATGCCGAACTCCATTGGGTCAGCAGCGGCGTTCAAACCACGGATGGCCACATGGGTCACGGTCTCGGTGCTTCCATAGCCCTGGTACACCTTCGTTCGCAACATGGCGATGTCCTCCGCGAACACCGCGCTCACCGGACCACCTCCGAGCAGGATCGTATCGAACAGGTCTTCCACGCGTGAGCGGTCCTCCTGGATGGCGCGATGCAACTGCAATGGCACCATGGCCGCGAACCGGAACCGGTCCTTGGTGCGCAGGTTGTCCAGCACGCTGCCACGCGGATCGATCACATGCAGGTCGAGGCCAAGGATCATGCCACGCACGATCATCATCTTGCCTGCGATGAAGGCACCGGGCAGGCACATCAGGGCGCGATCCCCGCTCTTCAAACCGAAGACCTCCGCGGTGAGGCGGGCACTGTTCACCAAGTCGCGACGCGGGAGGCTCATGGCCTTCGGCGGCCCTGTGGTACCACTGGTCTGAACGGTCAGGGCCCGCGTCTTGTAGCTCAAGAGTTCATGCACGAGCGCACGCAGCGGCGTTGCCCATGTGCCGCTCTCCCCAGAGTCGGCAAGCCGGTCGAAGTGCTGCATCGCATCCGCGGAACGCAAGGTCCTGCCATCCACGGTGATCGCATCGAACACGAAGGCCATGCCGCAAAGGTCGCAAGCATCCATGAGGATGCCGCACGGGATCAGGAAGCGGTGATCGGTCGCAGGTCCCAATCCAGCTCCGGTCGGTACCACAACGCGCCTGCCTTCACCTCCAACGGCGCTGGGGCGTTGTTGGCATAGACGGTTCCGGTGCCGAGTCCCTGTGGTCGATCGATCGGCAATGTCGCGGTCCACTGCGCGATCGCATTGAGGCCGATGCTGCTTTCCAATGCACTGGTGATCCACCAGCCGATGTCCCGTTGCCTGGCGAGATCGATCCATTCATGAGCAGCGGCCCAACCGCCGACGAGGCTCGGCTTGATCACGATGTGCTGCGGTCGCAGGGTATCGAGCAGGTCACGTTTGCTGTCGAGGTGGTTCACGCCGATCAGGTCCTCGTCCAAGGCGATGGGAATGGGGGTGTCCGCACAGAGCTCGGCCGTGGCTTCGTAGAGGCCGGGCGCGATCGGTTGTTCGATGCTCTCCACCTCCAGGTCGGACAGTCGTTGCAGCACATCATATACGGTCCGTTGGTCGAAGGCGCCGTTCGCGTCCACACGCAGGGTGATGGTGTGCGCGTCGTGTTCCCTGCGCACGGCCTTCAATAGCTCCAGCTCGTCGTCGATGCCGATCGCGCCGATCTTCATCTTCACGGTGGTGAAGCCCTTGTCGATCTGCTCGCGGATCCGCTGCTTCATCGTGACCTTGTCGCCCATCCACACCAGTCCATTGATCGGGATCGCGCGCTGGCCCAGTGTGAAGTCGGACGGGAAGAGCTGCTTCGTGCCGCTCACCTCCAGATCGCGCAGGCATTGCTCCACGGCGAAGCGCACGCTGGGTACCTCCACGAGATCGGTGTTCAGCCGTTGCTGCCAGTCGCTGGTATCGGCGCACAGTTCGATCAACTTCGTCCGCACATCCGCAGGGAACTCCTTGCTATGGCCGGGAAAGAGAGCTGCCTCACCGATGCCGATGACCGCCGGTCGCTCAGTGTGCCAGGCGAGCAGGTACCACACCGTACGCGCGTTGATCGGGCCTTTCGATGTGCCCAGCTCAAAGCGTGGTTCCAGGGTCCGTTCGATCCAACGCGCAGCGATCATATCGCAAGGATAACGCCCAGTCCGAAGAGGATCGCGGTGACGAAGGTGCCCATGGCCAGGACCTTCAATTGGGGGTCGAGGTCACGTGGTTCGCTGGTGGTCCACACCTTTTTCAGGTGGACGATGAAGCCGGGCACGACGAGAAGGAAGAGCCACATGGGCCAGCCGAGGTCGGCCAATAGCGAGAACCCGGTGAGACCAAGGAGCCCGCCCAGAACGAGCAATGTGTGGTAGATCCGGGCGTTCGCCGTACCCATGCGCACCACCATGGTCCGTTTGCCACTGGCGGCATCATTCACGATGTCGCGCATGTTGTTGATGTTGAGCACGCCCGTGCTGAGCGACCCCAAGGCAATGGCGGGGAACAGGACCGGCCAGGCGAAGTCGGTGGTATGGAGGTAGAACGTTCCGCATACGCCAGCGATGCCGAAGAACAGGAATACGCTCATATCCCCCAGTCCGGCGTATCCGTACGGGTTGCTCCCGAACGTGTACCTGACCGCCGCACCGATAGCGAGCAGGCCGAGCAGGAGGAACAGCAGGGTCGACAGGGTGAAGCCAAGTGCCAACGTGATCAATGCACAACCGCTGATGAGGGCGAGCAGGCCGCAAATGAACATTCCTCTTCGCATCTGCGTGGGGGTGATCGCGCCGCTCTGCACGCTGCGTTGAGGGCCGACCCGATCCGCATTGTCCGTACCGTGCTGGTGATCTCCGAGATCGTTCGCAAGGTTGCTCAGTACCTGGAGGAGGATGGCCGTGGTCAGCGCCAATGCGAACACCCCACCTCGAAAACCCGGATGGCCCATCACGCTTGGGTCCACGATCGCGGCCAATGCACTCCCCACGATGATGCTGCTCACCGCCAAGGGTAACGTCCGCAACCTGAATGCTTGGAGCCAGTGTTTCACCTCAAATGCGGTATTCCAAGCGGCAGGTCATACGGATCCGTGGAGTGATCAGATCCTTGCCCGGTCGAGGTTCACGCGCTTCGATAATGCCATCGAACTCATAAACCTCACCTGGATCGGAACCTCGATCATTGGAGATGGTCTTGAATGTACTCGGGATTGCCCAGAAGCGGAACCACACAGGGCCCTGCGGTGTTCCATGCGTGTAGGTCACTGTGAACACGCCGTTGGCAGGGTCCCATACCACCTCGGTGCAGTCATCCCCATCCTCGCTTCTGAAGTCCTGAGCCACACCATCGATCACAAGACTGCCACCCTCGAACATGCCGACAATATCCTGAAGTTGGGCACTGAACGATGTTCGTCCGGAGGCAGACCGACATGTAAGAGTCGCGGTTCCGGAACCCGCTTCCACCACACTGGCGATGCAAAGGAGTGCGAGAAACAGGCATGCTCGGACCTTCTTCATGATCACCAGGCTCTACGGGAATTTCGGGAACTTCTGGAAATCCGGCGCCCGCTTCTCCAGGAACGCGTTCCGCCCTTCCTGCGCCTCGTCCATCAGGTAGTACATCAAGGTGGCGTCTCCGGCGAACTCCATCAACCCACGTTGACCATCCAGTTCGGCGTTCAAGCCACGCTTGATCATGCGCAGGGCGAGCGGGCTGCGTTGCATCATGATCCGGCACCACTCGACGGTCGTGTCCTCAAGATCAGCAAGAGGCACCACCTTGTTCACCATGCCCATGTCCTCGGCCTCCTTCGCGGTGTACTGCTGGCAGAGGAACCAGATCTCGCGCGCTTTCTTCTGGCCCACATGGCGGGCGAGGTAGTTGCTGCCGAAGCCGGCATCGAAGCTGCCCACCTTCGGGCCGGTCTGTCCGAAGCGCGCATGATCGGCAGCGATGGTCAGGTCGCACACCACATGCAGCACATGACCGCCTCCGATCGCGTAACCGTTCACCATGGCCACCACGGGCTTGGGCAGCTCGCGGATGCGCTTGTGCAGGTCGAGCACGTTGAGGCGTGGCACACCGTCCGTTCCGATGTAGCCGCCGCGTCCTTTCACGTTCTGGTCTCCGCCACTGCAGAAGGCCTTGTCGCCGGCGCCGGTGAGCACCACCACCCCGATGGCCGGATCCTCGCGGGCGATGTCCATCGCATCGATCATCTCCTTGTTCGTGTCCGGCCGGAAGGCGTTGTACACCTCGGGCCGGTCGATCGTGATCTTGGCGATGCCCTCGAAGAACTCGAACTTGATGTCCGTGTATTCCTTGATGGTCTTCCAGTTGCGAAAGCTCATTTCAATTCAGTTGGACCGCAACGACGCGATGAACGCAACGGATGCACAGCGTTCATGAAGTGCGGAGTTGGTTGAAGTAGTCACGGAGCACCTTGGGCGAAGTCTCCGGATCCGTTGTGATGTGCAGTACGGCCGGCCTGTCGTGCGGCGCATAAAGCTCGTCCAGCCCGGCTTCCAGTGAAGCCTGGTCGTTGGCGTGATAGTAGGGGAGGTCGAAGCTTTTCGCCAGTTTTTCGATGCTGCGCGCATGCGGTGCTTCGAACCACGGTAGCAGTTCAGTGTCCTTGTCCGGCCCTTCAATGAACCGGAAGATGTTGCCGCCACCGTTGTCGATCACGATCACCTTCAGGTCCGGCGACAGGTGGTCGTTCCAGAAGGCATTGCTGTCGTAGCAGAAGGCCGTATCGCCGGTGATGAGCGTGGTGGGTTTCTTCGTCGCGAAGGCAGCGCCGGCGGCCGTGCTCGTGCACCCATCGATACCGCTTGTCCCCCGGTTGCTGAACCAGCGGATGTCCCGCACCCGATCGAAGAGCTGGGCATAGCGCGCCGGTGTGCTGTTGGCCAGTTGCACCGCACTGGCGCCGGGGATCCGGTCGTTCAGCGTGTTGAAGACGGTGAGGTCGCAGAAGGGCGCCGAGGCGATGATCCTGTTGTGCTTGCCCCGGGTGCTCTCGTCCATCATCTTCCAGGCTTGTCCGTAGAAGCTCTCGTTCGGCTGTACGCCGGGTGCGAGCTGTGCGAAGAAGATCTCCGGGCTCACCGCGATGTCGTGGGTGAGGCTCTGGTAGGTGTCGTAATGGCGCTGTCCTGCGTCCACATTCCAGTGCTGCAGCGGTCGCCACTTGCGCAGCAGGGTCTTGATCCGCTTGCTCACCACCGCACCGCCGAAGGTGATCAACAGCTCGGGGCGCAGATCCTTCTCGTTCTTGTCGCTCACCGCTTCGATCAGGCGATCGATCGTGGTGATGAAGGCCGTATCGTCGAGGTTGCTGGTCGCTTCGGTATGTACGGTCACCTGTGGAAGTGAAGCGAACTGCACGAGTTGCTTGCGCATGCCTTCGCTCCAGGTGCCCTGCCCGGCCAGCACCATCACCTTCCTGCAGGCCGAGAGCTGGCCGATCAACCAGCGGGCATGGTCCGGCAGGATGAAGGACTCTGTCATCACCGGCGCGATGAAGCGCGAAAGATCCTGAACATCGGTCTTGTTCTCCGTCCGTCCGTACAACGGCTCGGCGAAGGGCACGTTCACATGCACCGGGCCGGGAACAGGGAGCAGGGTCCCATCGATCGCTTCGTTGATCAAGCGTCCGCAATGCCAGCGTGCCAGCTCATTGCTGGTGATGCGCGGCAGTTGTACGCTGCGCTTCATGTGGAGCGCCAGCACGCCCTGTTGCCGGATCGCCTGGCCTTCGCCCTGGTCCACCCATTCCTCCGGTCGATCAGCGGTGATCACCAACAGGGGTATGCGCTGGTAATACGCCTCGGCGATCGCAGGTCCGTAGTTCAACACGGCACTTCCGCTCGTGCAGATCAAGGCCACCGGAGCATGCAGTTGCTGCGCCATGCCAAGGGCGAAGAAGGCCGCGCTCCGTTCGTCGATCACGCGAAGACACGCGATCCCCACTTGTTCATGGAAGGCGATGACCAACGGAGCGCTTCGGCTCCCCGGGCTGATCACGGCGTGCTTCACGCCTTTCGCGGCGCAGAGGCGGGCCAGCTCGGAGGCGGCGAAATGATCACTTGTCATCGATCAAGCCGGTATCGGGGTGCGGATCAGTTGCCGCCAGCTATCGGCTTTGTGCTCGGTCTCCTCCCATTCCTGTTCCGGGATGGAACCCGCTGTGATCCCTCCGCCAACGCGCAGCTCGGCATGGTCCGGATGTATCCGCATGCATCGGATGTTCACGAAGAGTTCCATGCGTCCATCCGCGCTCCACGGTCCCCAGAACCCCGCATAGAGCTCGCGGTCCCGGTCCTCCAACGCGGCGATGCTCTCGCGGGCCTTGTCCGAAGGGATCCCGCAAACAGCGGGTGTGGGATGGATCGTGGCCACGAGTTCCTCGATACCACGGCTTTCCACCTGCGCGGTGATCCGGGTTCGCAGGTGGGCCACGGGTCCGGCGATGAGGACTTCCGGACCGGTGATGAGGATGTCCCGGGCACCCTGATCGATCAGGTCCCCGACGATCCGTTTGGTGACGACGCGTTGTTCGTGGCGTTCCTTCTCTCCCCAGCCACCGGGCTCGGTGGCTGCCCGTTCCACGGGGGCCGTTCCGGCGACGGAATCCACCTGCATGGTATCGTTCTCCGCCAGTAATAGTCGTTCAGGTGTTGCTCCGAGCCATAGACCATGCTCCGGGGTGGCGACCAACGCCACGAAGGCATCCGGCAACTTCAGGAGCGCTTCCTCGAAGAGGCCTGGGGCATCCACTGCGCCAACAGGCAGCACCACGGTCCGGGAGAGCACGATCTTCTCCGCGGCTCCCGAGGCGCACTGCTGCTGCGCTTGCCCGACCGCATGGAGGAAGCGCTCACGGGGTGTCGATGTTCGGCGCGCTGCTACGGGCGCTTCGTTGCTCCCGGTGCATTCCAGCAAACGCTGCCAATGGGGTTCTGCATCACCGAAGGTCAGTTCCACGTCGGAACGGATCAGCGGCGTCCGGTCGGACAGGCGGAAAGGGGAGAGGAGGAACACGTCGTTCAGCTCCCACCACAGGCCGCTCTCCACACGGTCCAGTTCGGGCGTCTGTTGCGCCCACATGGTCACGTTGGTGCTGCCGGGAAGCCGGAACGCCGCGAAGGTGAGCCGATGCTGGAGGGCATGGGTGAGGGCCTGATGCAGGGCGCTGGTCGTCATCGGCGGTCGATGATCATGTTGGTGAGCCGGCAGATGGCGATGAGCCTGCCCGCCTCGTCATGCACGCGGATGTCCCAAACGTGTGTCTTGTTGCCTTGATGAACGAGTTCACCGGTGGCGGTCACGCGGCCTTCCTTCACGCCCCGCAGGTGGTTGGCCGTGATCTCCATTCCGACCGTGGCTTGTGTCCTAAGGTCGATCAACAAAGCGGAACCGACACTTCCCAGGGTCTCGGCGAGCGCGGCAGTGGCCCCGCCATGGAGGAGCCCCATGGGTTGGTGCGTCCGCTCATCCACCGGCATGCTGGCCTGCAGGCGGCCGTCCCCATCCACACCGAATCGGATGTCCAGGTGCTCGACCAGGGTGTTGGCCCGGAGGGTGCTGGCTGCTTCAACGTGCTGGGTGGTGAATCTCATCGATGATCGGTGGGCGACAAAGGTAGCCGTGGACCATCTTTGCGGGAATGGAAGGGAACGCATCCAAGCCGCGCCTGCTCCTTGTGGAGGATGAGGATGCGCTGCGTTCCACCCTGCGCCTCAACTTCGAACTGGAGGGGTACGATGTAACGACCGCTGTTACCGGGCCCGATGCATTGCAGCGGCTCCGCGGTGCGCGGTATGATGTGGTGGTGATGGACGTGATGCTCCCAGGAATGGACGGATTCACCGTGGTGGAGACCATCCGCCTCGAGGGCAACGCGACCCCGGTGCTATTCCTCACGGCCCGGGCAGGTGCCCCCGATCGGATCCGAGGCCTCAAGGCCGGAGAGGACCACCTGGCCAAACCGTTCGAGTTGGAGGAGCTACTGCTGCGCGTGGCCAAGCTCGTGGACAGGTCCAATGGCAAGGTCGTGGGTACGGTGCTGGAGTCCTTCACCTTCGGGGATAATGAGGTCGATTTCCAGCGATACGAGGTCAAGGGTCAGGGAGGACTGCGGAAGACCTTGAGCCAGCGTGAGATGATGTTGTTGCGGCTTCTGGTGGAACGGGAGGGAGAGGTCGTCTCTCGGGAAGAGATCCTGCAGAAGGTCTGGGGCTATAACGTGTTCCCGACGACCCGGACGGTGGACAATTTCATCGTCGGTTTCCGGAAATATTTTGAGCCTGACCCCCGGGAACCCAGGCACTTCCATTCGATCCGGGGGGTGGGCTACAAGTTCACCCGGTAATTATTTTAGTCGGGCTGGCAACCCTCCTCAACGGGCCCCGTCTTGTACTCAGAAGGGTCGGTCTTCCTGACCTATTCTGGTTCCATATTCCTTGCAGGTTTACCGCGCAGGGGTCCCGATGAGGGGCCCCTGTTCGGTTTTTAGGGTCATCGGGCATGCAGCCATGGCGGTGGCCCCGAATGGGGCACCGGACGAAGTTCTTGCGTCCCGAAGGTCATCGGATTAACTTGCGGCCTCCCGATGGGTGTTGTTCCGTCCATTCGTTGAGAACGAGACCTACGGGTGTTAATCAACCAACCATGATCCGAACGATCCGCACGACCGCACTTTCCGCCCTGCTCCTGGCAGCGACCGGCCTGACCATGGCCCAACAGAACGTCGACATCGGCCTGTACCAGAACGATGGCGCTCTTGAGGTCAAAGTCCGTCCGGAGGCAGACTTCTCCGGCATCTTCTCCTCGCTGGTGTTCACCATTCGGTGGGACGCCAACTCGAGCGCGAGTTTGGGCACAAGTACGCAGGACGAGGACGTGGCGAACTATATGGGCGTGGACCGGTCCGGCAACATCCGTGAGCATGGTGGCTTCCGTTACGCGGTATTCGCCGGTTTCGGGATGCGCGCCATGAGCAGTACCGGGGTCAACTGGCAGGCTGGGCAGGAATACACCGTGCTCCGTATCCCGGTCACCGGACAGGGGGAGTTCGAACTGGTGAACGATGCATACACGGCCGACCGCCAGAACAACGCGAACTACTACGTATCACTGGGTGGCTCGGACCGTACCGGTGTGATCTACAAGGGACTCGCCCCGGCTTCTGAGGATGGGAACGTCCTCATTCAACCGAACCCGAACAATGGACGCTTCACCCTCAGTTTCACGAACACCGAGAAGGGGGACGTGACCGTGGAGGTGATCAACAGCATCGGCCAGAGCGTGTTCAATGAGACCGTGCGCGACCTTGAGGGCAACTACAAGCGCGAGATGGACCTGAGCACCATGGGTGCGGGTGCCTACTATGTGAAGTTGAAGCGCAACGGGACGACCACCTCGCACAAGGTGATCTATCGCTGATCGTTCAGTGAGCATGTCTGGAAGGAGGCTTCGGCCTCCTTCCTTTTTTCCAGTGGTCCGGGTGGTCCTTCCCTTCGAAGGTGCTTGTTGCATAGGAATGGCACGGTCCTCACGGCACGCAAACACGACAATACCGGCTCGCTTCGCGGTGCGCGAATGGGATCGTCGGGTCGAGCATCTCCTCCACCAGGGCGACCAGCAGTGCTTCGATCGCGGGTAGCTGTGATCGATCGATCACCTCCTCGCCGCTGATCCGGAGCGATTCGCCAACGGCCTGTCTTGGCCGCTGAAGGGGAAGGATGGCCGCGCTCGCACGCTCCACCTCAGGGTGCTGCTTCATATACGCGAAGAGATAAACGAGCAGTTGGAGCGCATAGGTGCGTTCCGGGGTGATGCTCTCACGCGAGAGGTCCGCCAGCCGGAGTTCCTTCTCCTGTACCGACCCGGTCTTCACGTCGAGGATCGTCAACCGTCCATCGCGTACGTCGATCCGGTCCAGGCGGCCCTTCAGCCGCACACCGTTCGCCAGTTCCGCCTGCGCCGTGGACTCGATGGCGAGGATCCGCGTACTTCCCTTTCTGCAACGTTCCTCCTCCGCGAGCAGGTGGTCGCTCATCGCCCTGGCCGCCATCTCCCGACGTAGCCGATAGTGTCCGTGGTCCAGGGTGGTCGGTGGCAGTTCCTTCGAGAGCTCATCGCGCAGCACGGCGTGCACCTGGTCCCGGGCCTCCACGAGTTGTTGCGGCTTGAGCTCCTGCCCGATGTACGGAGAGAGCAGCCGCTGGAGGGTATTGTGCACCGCATTGCCCAGTACATCGCTGCCAAGTCGTCCATCCGCCGGGTCCTTTTCCTCCACCCCGACGATGTACTTGAAATAGAAGTCGAGCGGACAGCGCAGCCATGTGCCCAGGGCAGAAGGTGAGAGCCCGCGTTCGCACAGTGCTCGCGAACGCTGTTGGATATCCTCGTTCTTCGGTACCACGAGCGGGCGCATGTTCCGCACGGCCACGGTGGTGGTGGTGTTCACCTGTTCAAGGACCGTGCGCGAGCGCCCGATCACCTCATGTTCCCACTGCGCGATGAAGCGCGAAGGTCCATCAGCGCCGGATCCTTCGCCGGTGGTCAGCACCCACTCCACCCGGGAGGCGAGGTGCATGGCCCGCTGGAAGTTGTACGCGGTGATCGCCTCGGCATCTGCGGGAAGCGGCAGGCCATGGTGGCGCCGCAGATCGAAGGGTATCCAGGATGCAGCTGCATCGGATCGGGGCAGTGCGCCTTCGTTCATCCCCACGATGATGAGATGTTCATGGTCCACGGTCCGTGTTTCCAGAAGACCCATCACCTGGAGACCTTGAAGGGGCTCGCCGAGGAATGAGATCCGTTCTTCACGCAGCAACCGTTCCCGGATGAGCCGATAGCTGCGTGGGCCTATCAGCCCAAGGTCCACGCGTTGGAGAAGCCGACCAAGGCGTTGTTGCAGACGTCTCATCTGGGCGAGTTGTTCGCGCATCAACGGGTCGGTGATGGGGGTCGCATCCGCCCAGTCGAACAGGGCGCTCATACCCTCCTCGATCCGCGCATCATCACCGACCGCCTCGAGGACCCGGCGGATGACCCCGACATGGGAGGATCCGGACCCATGGATCACGGCATCCAGTTCCTCGACACTGAGACGTGGATGCGGAGCACTGTTCAACCCATCGATGATGCGGCGCGTGGCGACTCCTTCCTGGAGGAACGGATGCGTGAACAGCGAGAGCAGGGAGCTCACGTCGATCTCCTGCTTCGTTGATCGGTCCTGAAGGCCCAGGTAGTGGTCCACAAGTCCCTGAGCCGGAAGCGTGGCCAATGGAAGACCCATGGTCACGTTCACGCGCCCGATGTCGCCGGGCAGTCGTTGAAGAAGGGGCAGCAATAGGTCCTCCTGGGCAAGCACGATGGCTGCGTCCGCTCGCTCCTCCGTGCTCATTTCCGTGAGCCGTTGCGCCACGTACACGGCTTGCGCCAGAGCGTTCGGTGTCTCCACCTTCCTGATGCGACGTTCCTTCTCCAGGATGCCGGCCTGCGGGGGAAGTTCACCGATGCCCAACGTGTCGATGGATCGGCGCAGGTAACGGCCCGCTTCCTGCAACGGGTCATCCAGGTAGAAGGGGTCCGCGTCCCAGGCCACCCTGGCCCTTCCTTGCTCCTTGATCCGTTCCATGGTCCGTGTCGTGGCTGGATCCAGCGCGTTCAGCCCGGCGAACCAGACATGCTCCCAGGGAAGTGCACCGTTCATCTCGAGCCGGGTGGCCGCACAACGTGCGACGAAGCCGGAGGTGCCGAGCTTTTCCGACCTCATCCGCTCGGTGAAGGCGCGGTGCAATTCACCGGTGGCCCGCCATTCCTGGTTGGTGCGGTGTTGCATGGGACTCAACTCGCCCAGCCCGAAGCTCCACTCCTCCAGCTCATGATAGTCGCGCAGGTCCTTGTAGAAACGGGCATGATCAATGAGGTGTGCATCCACCTCGCTCATATCGCGCAGGGTGGTGGGTGCCCATTCGAGGAAGGTCTCCAATGGATCCGCGCCTTGCCCGTGGATCCCTCGGTAGGTGTCGTAAAGCTTGAGCAGGAGGTCCATGGTATCACCCTGTTCCACGCCGGCGAGCCGCTGCAGGAAGGTGCCCATGTCCATGATCTCCGGGCTCCACAATGGTCCGCCCTTCTTCTTCGCGAGGTACTTTCGCAGATGAAGCCCCGCGCGCTTGCCTGGCAGCACCACCGCGACCGATCCCAGGTCATCCGGATGGCGTTGCAGCAGGAGTTCGGAAAGCCGTTCGAGGAAGGGGCGCATGGGAGCGCCGGAAGTTAATCTGAAGGTACTGATGGGAAAGGAAGGATACCCAGCGTACCGACGCCTGGTCGGTGGCACTAGCTACTATCGGATACTTCATGCGAAGCGGTTCGAGGAGCTGCAGCTTATCGGGAAGCGATGGCTGTACCTTGATGTGGACGCGAAGGCCTATCCGGAGCAACTGCGGGTGCGCGAGATGATGGACATGGCCGGCCCCTTCGATGAGCTGGATGCGCAAGAGTGGGAGCGTGCCCTGCGCCTTGCCGGGAAGCAGCACTGAGCTCCGTTGGTCGATCCGGGACCACCGCCCGTTGTTGCACGGTGGCGGACAACCCGAAGTGGAGTAATTTGGTCTTACCCAGCAGATGATCCGCGTCATCCTCCTTGTCCTGTTCACATCGGTCAGCGCCGTCTGTTCCGCGACGCATGTGCTGGGTGGGGAGATGTACTACGACAAGCTTGCGGGGAACCAGTATCGGGTCACCCTGCGCATGTTCAGGGACTGCAGCGCGAACAACGCGAATGGGACCTTGTTCGACGCACAGGCGACCATGGCGATCTACGATGGTGATGGCGTCTTCCAGTTCACCACCTCTCCATCATTCACGGTCGAGAATGATGTGGTCGTTGAGTTGAACAGCCCCTGCCTACAGGCGCCTCCGACCATCTGTGCGACCTGGGCGGAGTACGTTGCCGTGATCGACCTTCCACCGAACGCCACGGGCTATGTGATCAGCTACCAACGTTGCTGCCGGACGCCCTCCACCACCAACCTGCCTGCAGGGGTCCTTCAAGGGCTCACCTGCACTGTGCAAGTGCCGCCGGCATCAGCTGGCAACAACAGCAGCCCGCGCTTCAACGGATACCCTCCCGTCGCCATGTGCTTCGGGCAGGACATGGTCTTCGATCATTCGGCCACGGATCCGGACGGTGATGTCCTGGTCTATGACCTGTTCTCGCCGTACGCTGGTGGTACTGCGGCCGATCCCGCTCCAGTGGCGGGTCCACCACCGTATGCACCGATCGTCTGGGCGGCGGGTTATGACAGCAGTGACCCCATGGATGCCGATCCCGGCCTGGCCATCGATCCGATCACTGGTGAACTGACCGTGCATCCCACGCTGTTGGGCTCCTATGCGGTCGGGGTACGGGTGCGGGAATTCCGCAACGGTGAGTTGCTGAGCGCATCGATCCGTGATGTGCGCTTCGATGTCGTGGCCTGTGATGCGTTCATCGCCTCCGTGATCGCCGATCAGACCGTGGAGGACCGGTGCAGCGGCCTGACGATGCCGTTCACGAACGAGAGCATCAATGGGCAGATCTGGCATTGGGATTTCGGTGTGGCCGGCACCACCGCGGACACTTCGGACCTCATGGACCCTGAGTGGACCTATGCGGATACGGGTACGTACACGATCACCCTGATCGCCAACCCCGGCTGGCCATGCGCGGATACGAGCACGTCGCAGTTCGCGATACACTATCCGCTCGATCCGGGCTTCATTCGACCACCGATCGCCTGTGTGGATGCACCGATGACGTTCCTGGCGGAAGGCCGTTTCACACCTTTGGTGGATGCCATGTGGTCGTTCGGTCCGGATGATGTGGCGATATCGGGATCAGGGGTCCAGACGACCACAGTGTTCAACGAGCCGGGCACCTTCCCGGTCCTCCTCACGGTGCAGGAGTTCGGTTGTGAGGCCAGTTACCTGGACAGTGCCACCGCCTACCCACGGATCGTCCTTGACGTGGTGACCGACACCGCAGGCTGTGTGGGAACCCCGTTCGGGTTCGCTGCCATGGGCGAAGCATGGACGCCGGTGAGTTACGCATGGGACCTTGGTGATGGATCGACCTCGTTGGAAGCGGAGTTGGCCCATGTGTACATCGAAGCAGGCAGTTTCGATGTGGTGGTCTCGGCGAACACCTCATCCGGTTGCGTGGATACCCGTACCATCATGTTGCCGGATCAGGTGCAGGTATTCCCGGAACCCATCGCGGAGTTCACGGTATACCCGAACGAGGTGTCGCTCCTGGATCCCGTGGTGGAGATAACGGACCATGCACAAGGAGCTGTCGCGTGGACCTACCAGGTCGACGGGGACCGCTTGACGGAACCATCCTTCTCGTACGAATTCGAGGATGCGGGCTGGTACGATATCACCCAGACGGTCACGAGCGGCACGGATTGCGAGGCGAGCATCACCCATACCGTCCATGTGTCGGATCATCTGTTCTATGCTCCCTCGGCCTTCACCCCGGATGGTGATGGTGTGAATGACACATTCCTGCCTGTTGTTCTTGGAGCCCGCCTGTACGATCTGGTCATCGTTGACCGATGGGGTGTGGAGCGTTTCCATACCACCGACCCGAAAGAGGGTTGGGGCGGCGACGGCCTGCCTCAGGGCATGTATGGCTACAAGGTGCGGCTGTCGGAGTTCGGACCGATGAGCAAGGAATATATCGGTCACTTCACCCTGTTGCGCTAGCTCAGGATCCGCGTACCATGTCCACATGGGGGATGCCGTCAAGATCGTAGACGGGTCCTGTTCCGATGAAGCCATGGTGCTCATAGAAGCCCTGGAGATGTTCCTGCGCGGCAAGTGCGGCACGCGTGTCCCCGGTCAAGGTGCGTAGCTCCTCCAGGACGCGTTCCATCAGTGCATGGCCCAGACCATGTCCCCGGTAGGCAGGGTGCACGACGACACGTCCGATGTGCGGCAAGCCGTCGGGTGCAGCGGGAAGGATGCGGGCGTATGCTACCAGCATACCATCCTCATGACCGAGGATGTGTACCGCGCTGAGGTCCGCCTCATCCACTTCCCCGTACGCGCATGCCTGTTCCACAACGAACACGTCCACACGCAGTTTGAACATGGCGTGGAGCGAGATGGGCGGAAGCGCATCGAAGTTGGTCGCTGTCCATTGCATGGTCATGCATCAACAGGTTCGGTGGTGCCCGATGCCAGGTACCAGAGAAGGCCATCCACCTTCGAATGACCCATTGCACGCAGGGTATCAAGGTAACCGCGTAGTTGCTTGTGATGGGCCTTGGCGGGTTTTCCGGTCTTGATCTCAAGCACGTGCATGCCATCGATGTCCTCGGCGATGCGGTCCGGGCGCAGGCCGCTTCCATCGGCCATGATGATCGCGGCCTCGGCGCGTACACCGGTCGATCCGTTGAACCAGCGATGCAAGGGCGGGGAGGAGAGCGCAGCGGTCAAACGTTCGGTCAATGGTCCTCCTTCTGAAGGGTCCATTTCGCCTCTCGCCACGGCCGCGGACACTGCATGTGGTACATCATCGACCTGTCGGATGCCGGCGAGCAGGGCATGCACAGCGGTACCGTAGCGGCGTTCCTCCAGTGCCGCTTCTGCTTCATTTGCGTCCGCACGGATCCGCCAGGGCGCTCCTTGTTCGGGTGTGGCCACATCACGCAGCACCACGAACGGTACTTGCGTACGCGCTTCCGGGTCACCGGCTGGCATGATACCAGTGTCGAGCAGGTTTCCGTTGCTCTCCGCGAACGCGAGAAGGGCCTTCGTCACCGCGTCGGTCCCCTGGGGAACGAGGACATGGAGTTGCTGCTCGGCCCGGGTGAACGCGACGTAGAGCAGGTTGAGGGCATCGAGGTCGCGCAGCGCCTGCTCCTCCTCCAGTTCAGGCAGGCCGATCCCGTGCAAGGCCTTGCTTTCCTTGATCAGGGCCTCGGACAGTTCCGGAACGGCTTCTCCCGGAGCCACCCAGAAGAGTTCACTGTGCGAGCGGTTGCTGACCATGCGGGCATCCGGCACGACCACCACCGGGAATTGAAGTCCCTTCGCCTTGTGGATGGTCATCACCTGGACCGCATCCGTTCCTTCACCCGCGGACGTGCTGCGATCGCCGCCGCCGCGGTCCCAGTGTTCGAGGAAGCCGCCGATATCCTGCGCGTGTTCACTGCTCCAGGCGTGCGCCTCATCGAGCAGGGTGAGCAGCGATGCGTCTGTGACCGGATCAAGACCGAAGCTGTGTGCAAGCCCTTCCATCAGGGCCGCCAGGGTGGTGTGCATGCCCGGATCCCCATGGGTGCGGAGGTGTTCACGCAAGCTGGCCGCGGCATCGATACGGCCATCAGGTCGTGGAGGGATGCACCAGCTGATATCCTCCTCCTCGCTCCTTGCGTGGGCCACGACGGCCTGCCATTGAAGGGCGCGTGCGGCGGAGATATCGTCGTCCTGGACAAGGAACCGCAGGCACTCGATGAGCAATTGCACGGCGGGATCGGCCGTCAGTTGCAGGCCATCGGGGGATGTCACAGAGAACCCATGGGCCTGCAGGTGTTCGGCCACCGCACGACCAAGGCGCTTCGAACGCACGAGAACGGCCACATCACCCGGGCTGTGTCCGCTGTCGATCGCGAGACGCAAGCTCTCCAGGACATGCCCAAGGATCGCTTCGTTCAGTTCATCACCGCTCGACTTGTCGGCCACGCGCACGCGGACGGTACCGACCTCGGGGCGCCAGGTCTGCTGGGCCTGTTCGTGGTACACTCGGCGCAGCCCGGGGGTGAGCACTTGGGCCAGTGCCTCGAACAGGGCGTTGTTGAAGGCGATGATCCCTTGTGCGGAGCGCCGGTTCAGGGCGAGGGGCTCGGCTGGCCGCCAGGTGCGGCGCAGGGTGGCTTCCTGCTGAAGCAGCGCGTCATCCTGCGGATCCCTGTCGAACAGACCGGGCAGTTCCAGGAAGAGCCGGACCTCGCCATTGCGCCAGCGGTAGATCGCCTGCTTCGCATCACCAACGAGCAGGACGCTTCCGCCCGTGGCCAATGCGTTGTCCAACAAGGGCAACAGGGCGTGCCATTGCAGGAGCGAGGTGTCCTGGAACTCGTCGATCAGGAAGTGCCGGTAACGCTCACCGAGCCGTTCGTAGATGTAGGGCACGGGCTCATCCTTCACCACCTCCGCCACACGCCGGGTCAGGTCGCTGAAGAAGGTCACACCATCCACCCGTTTCAACTCCTCCATCGCCTGGTCGATGCCGTGCAGCGCGAACGCTGGCAGGAGCTCCCGTGATACGGCACGTTGGATGACATGGTCCCGATACCCTGTCTCTCTCAGCGCCGCCGCCTCCTGGAACAAGCGGTCGATGGCTCCCGCGATGCTCTGGAGCGCTTCGATGCTGGCGGGCGACGCCTTGCCAGCATGAAGCTTGCCCGCCTGGATCGGCCTGGTCGTCTGCGGGCCCGGTTCGTTCCACTCGTTCTTGAATTCGGCCAGTCTCTGGAAATAGGTGAGCGGTGGGCCGCCGTGGGCGATCTCCTCCTTGGGAACACCGGTGCTGGCGAACAAGGTCACCGCCTCCGCGCCGATGCGCTGTACTTCCCTTCGGAACCTCGCGGCGTTCACGTTCAGTCGGTCCAACAACCCGGCGATATCGTCGAATGACCGGTCGCGCAGGGCTCGGAGGGGACGCAATGCCCGTTCGTTCAGCAGCTCGCGGCTGAGGTCCAGCAGGGGGCGGGTCGGTTCCCAGGGGCGTTCCTCCTGAAGCAGTTCCAGGCAGGTGAGCGTGAGCATCCGGGTGGTGCCTTCGTCGTGTCCGGCCTGATCGATCAGGGCGTTCACCGCTTCGGTGCGGTAGAACTCCTGTTCGGTGCTCATGCGGAGGTCGTGGTCCAATCGCAGGTCCCGTGCGAAGGGCTTGACCACGCGTCGGGTGAAGGCATCGATGGTGCTGATCGATACCGCGCTCCAATTGTGCAACATGTGGCCGAGCACCACATGCGCCCTGCGCGCGAGCTCCTCCGCATCGATCCCGTTCACGTTACGGAGATGATCGGCGACGTCACCAAGTGGACCATTGTACGGACCTCCACCCGCCAGTCCTTCCAGGTAGCTGATCACGCGATCCCTCATCTCGGCCGCCGCCTTGTTCGTGAAGGTGAGCGCGAGCACGTGGCGGTAGGCGCCATGGTCACTGGTGCCTAGGCAGTGGGTCAGGTAATGCTTCACG